>DOTC01000104.1 GCA_003513855.1 Deltaproteobacteria bacterium
ACGAACACCAGGACCAACATCCCCTTCAAGTTCTTCTTCGGGATCATCTCCATTGTCCCGATGATGATCCCGCACATCCTTTTTGCGGTCAGCTGGGTTCTCCTCCTGAATCCAAGCAACGGGATCCTGAACCGCGTCATGATGGATCTCTTTGGCCTGAACGGAGCGCCTTTCAACATCTATTCGCTGCCGGGAATGATCCTCGTCGAGGGGCTGCTGGACCTGCCGATCGCCTATCTGATCATCGCGCCCGCCATGAGCGCCTTCGACGTTTCGCTCGAGGAATCCTCCAAAGTATGCGGGGCTTCCCCTCTGCGCACGCTCACCCGGGTGACGCTGCCGGTCCTGCGACCCGCCATATTGGCCTCGGTGATCCTCGTCATCGTCCGGTGCCTCGCCTCCTTTGCCGTGCCCTCCGTCATCGGCATGCCGGGAAGGATCTACGTGCTGGCCACCCATATCTACCGGATCATCTCCACGGGGTTCGCCGCCGACTACGGCAAGGCTGCCGCCGTGGGCATGAGCGCTCTTGCCGCTTCGATCCTTCTGATCTACCTGTACCGCTATCTGACCTCGGAGAGCGGGAAATACGTCACCATATCGAGCCGGGGGTTCAAGCCCGCCCTCATCGATCTGAAGACCTCCAAGGTCCCGTTGCTGGGGGTCGTCGGGCTGCTTTCGTTCGTGCTCATCGTGCTGCCGGTTCTGGTGCTCTTCTACACGTCCATGCTCCCCTACGTCATGGTGCCGACGGCGAAAGCGTTTTCGCAGATGAGCTGGAAGAACTGGACGGATGTGCTCCGGGACCCGATATCGGTATTGGCGCTGAGAAACAGCCTCACGCTCGGCCTGGTGGGGGCCACCCTCGGGGTGATCCTCTCGATCTTCGTCTCCTACGTCATCGTCAAGGTCCGCACGACGGCGTCGGGCATCCTGGAATCGCTGAGCTTTCTCTCCTTCTCCTTTCCCGGCATCGTCATCGGGGTGGGGTTCATGTGGTTCTTTGTCCGAACGCCACTGTACGCCACGATCTGGGCTCTCCTGATCGGGTACATCGCCACCTATCTGCCTTACGGGATCCGGCCGCTTTCCAGCGCCTTCGTCCAGATCCACAGTCACCTGGAGGAATCCTCCCGGGTATGCGGGGCAAACTCCTTCACCACCTTGCGCCGAATCGTGATTCCCCTCCTGATCCCCGGAATCCTGTCGGGATGGATCCTCATGGCTACCATGTTCGTGCGGGAGCTGACCCTTTCGGTGGTTCTCTCCCGGCCGGGCTCGGAAGTGCTGGCCGTGCAGATCCTGCGATTTGCCGAAGACGGCCTTTGGGGCAGGTTATCCGCTCTGGGCATCATCATGATCTTCCTCTCCTCGTTTCTGGTCATCGCGGCCTCGGTTCTCGGGAGAAAACTGGCGAAAAGGGACGCTCTGGAGATGTGAAGAGTTGTTTTGCTTCCGGGACAGGGCTATCCCCCCGGGAAGTTGCCAGCCGTCGAAATTCCCGGTTTTCGGCGTGCCCTTTCGAAATTCGGGACTTGCGTTGAGCATTCGGGGATAATGCAGAAAATATGTCGGCGACCGTTCCTGGTCGGGGAATCCGTGGGATTCATTCCTGCCCGAGAGGTGAGATATGTTTTTTGACCCCAAGCTGTACGGAAGTTATGAACTGGCGATCCTGCTGAAGCTGTTTCTTGCTGCCCTGGCGGGTGGGCTCGTCGGCTGGGAAAGGGAGAGACGAGGGCGTCCCGCGGGGTTGCGTACGAACCTGCTCGTTTCGGTTGGCGCTTGTACCGTGATGATCATCTCCGAGACGTTTTTCCTCAAATACGGTGCACACAATGCGCAGTCCCTCTTGCGCCTTGATCCTTCCCGTACGGCGGCTCAGATCGTCACCGGTATCGGTTTTCTTGGCGCGGGCGTGATCCTCAAGGAGGGGGCCACCGTGAGGGGGCTGACGACAGCCGCAACCCTCTGGGTGGTTGCGGGGCTCGGAATGGCGTTCGGCATGGGATTTTTCTCTCTCGGGGCCCTCTCGACCATTACCGTCCTTGTGGGTCTGCTTTTTCTGAAACAGTTCGACTTGACGATCAAAAAGGACCGTTACCTCTATTTGTCCGTTACCGCCAGGCGGCGCGATTCCCTCTACGACGACCTCCGGCAGCTGGTCGATGAGCGGGGGCTGAAGATTTCGGAGGTCAGCTCCCAGGTGGATCTGGAAAATAATGAACTCTTGCTCAAGATGGTGTTGAGGCAGCGGCAGGATGACATCGGCAGGGAGTTGGCCAGGGCAATCGAACAGTTCGAAGGGATCAAGAAGATTCACTATCGGTAGAACCGGCTGATGATGTGCCGTTCGAACAGGAAAGAATCGGGACTCAGGGTTGTCTCTCAATGATCCAAATACCCTTCGCGGATCGCGGTCAAGACAGGTCCGACGAGTTTTATTTGGTTAAAGGCCCCTCGGATGCCGTATTTGCCGAGCGTGCGCAGTCCGTATTTGAGAGGGATGGCGTTTTGGTATAAGCGGGCGAACTCCGCGTAGAACTCCGGCAGCGGCAGCGTGGTGGGAAGCATGGCGTGCAGGAAGTCGAAAAGCTCCGGCTTTTCTTCCGGCAGGTCGCCCCCTCGCTCGGCGTACAACCTGGTTCCGGGGAGCGGGGTCAGGACGGAGAAGGTGGCATACCGGATCTTCAACGTGCGGATGTAGCGCCGAAGCGCCTGGAAATCCTCCCGGGTGAACCCGGGATCCACCACGAAGGAGGCGTACAGAAGGATGCCCAGTTCTTCCAGGATTTTCACTGCGGCCGCCTGCTGCTCCGTGGTGATCCCCTTCCCCATTCCCCGGAGGCGTTCGTCGGAGAAACTTTCCATCCCGACCAAGACCTGAGCAAGGCCGATGCTTCGCCATTTGGCAAACAGTTCCGGGTGACGCACGATGGTGTCCACCCGGGCGTAGAGGAAGTACTTCTTTCGAATGCCCGCCTTCCGGATCCTGTCGGCAAGTTCGTCCATGCGTCGCGCGTCGCGCATCGACTCGTCGTCACAGAAAAACACGTTCGGCTCTTCGATCGTCTGCAGTTCCCCGACCACCCGTTCCGGATCGCGCCGAAGGTATTTCCCGTCGGTGATCGTCCAAAGTGCGCAGAAGTTGCATTGGTTCGTGCATCCCACGGACGTGCGAACGGACGCCATGGGCTTCATCCACTCGCTGAAGTAGTGTCGCCGATACCTGGCCGTCAGGGATCGATCGGGAAAGGGCAGCCGATCCAAGGGGGTATAGGGCCGCGGCTCGCTGAATTCCATCTTCTCGCCGGGGAGGGCAAGCCCGGCGATGCCTCGAAGCGGCCTCCCCTCCTCGAGGTTTCGCGTGATCTCCCGGATCGCCACGACCCCTTCGCCGATCACCACGAGGTCGATGTGCGGGTCGTTGAAGTCCGTCGGCGCAACGGTTGCGTGGTGCCCGCCCACGACGACGAAAAGGTCCGGCAGCAGAGCTTTGACCCGTGCCGCGATCTCCTTGATGATCGCCACCTGGCTCGTGTAGCCGGTGAGGCCGACCAGACCGGGCCGCTCGCGAAGACATGCGGCCTCGATCCCGGGCTCCAGGCGGGCGTCGAGAAGCGTGACCTCGTGGCCGTCCGCCAGAAGCCCGGCACCAAGATATTCCAATGCCAGGGGTTCGTGCAGGTACACCCTGTCCGAGAGTTTCGCACCGCTGGGCGGCTGGATCAGCAGGATTTTCACGGCATCTCCTCCATCTCGAACACCCTCGCCAGGAATGCCACGACCTGTGCTTCGAGGGAGCTGTCCTCCGGCACCGGGGATTTCAGGTAGCCGAAGCGAGAGGGGCCGATCAACCGGAAGCCTCCGCCCAGGAACAGATCCCCGAGGAGCAACCCCTGATCGTAACCGCCCCCTGCCCCATGAATCAGGAGAACAGGCTTGCCACGTCCGGCATCTCCATATTCGATCCGGCCGAACTTCGTCTCGATCATCCGACTACCTGCCGTAACTCGCTTGCGGGCAGCCTGGACATCGCGTTGATAGCGAAGGGATATCCACACTCCCATCAATAGGCCTCCGAAACAGATCCCAGCCCGGATGTACCACGTCATCATCTCGTCCCCTTTTTCTGCCACGTGGGCAAGGCCGCCATACGCGGCAACCCGTGCCCCGGCATCTGTGATCAGGCTACCCATTGGAACCGGTCACGTCGATATTCCCGTTCCGGGTCTCCAGGTCGATGAACCCTGTTCCGTCACCCAATGTCCCCGTCAGCGAATTGTTCGTATGCACTGCGTTCAGGAGATCAAGATTGTCCCAGGTGACGGCACCAAATCCGGCAAGGGCAGAAAGTTCCGCTGCGGTCGACGCCGGGATGCGCAGATCGATATCGCCGTTGACCGTCGAAAGGATGATCTCGCCGCCAGGGGGCAGGGTCACGGTGCCGTCGACGCTTCCATTCTCCACACTGACGGTCGCGTCTCCGAAGATGTCCGACAAATACACGTTTCCATTCGCCACGTCGACGAAGAGGGAGCTCTCGATGCTCAAAACGGTCACGTGCCCATTGACTTGGGTCACGTCCACCGCCAGATCGCTGGGAACGGTGATCGTGTAATTCACCACGTATTGGCGGCCATCCAGGGTTTTCGGCTGCAGCGTTTGAACGAAGATCTCGTCGGACCCCTCCGCTACGAGGACCCCCAGCTGGGTCAAGCATGTTTCCGCGTCCAGCCGACTCACATTCGATCCGACTAGCAATTCTGCGGTCACCATCACCGATGTGGCCCCCGGCTGCCCCTTCATCACGATCTCTCCGTTCACGGCATCGAGGCGGATTCTCCCGTGGCCAGCGACGGGCACGCTCTCGGAAAAGCTCCCGTCGACGATGAACTTGGCTTTGTCGGGCCAGAACCAGGGCCATTTGCCGGTCCAGTCGCCGGCATTGATGGTATAGGTACCCCCGCTGACGCCACCGCAGGCCGCGAGCAAGGCCAGTGCTGCGATCATCCCTGCAACCTGGAGAATCCGTGTCCGTGTAAACATGTGAATCTCTCCTTTCTCCCGCCTGGCGGGACTTGTGGGGTTGGTTGCCTCGTGTGCCAGGATCATCGGGACGCCTCCGGGGGCTGCGCCTGTACCTGGAGGAGGACCTGCGAGATAAACGCCTGCATCTCCGCCCACGACTGGAACGAAGCCGTTTGCCGGGACGCCACGTGCTCGATGCGACCCGCGA
>DOTC01000042.1 GCA_003513855.1 Deltaproteobacteria bacterium
ACCCCCTGGTAAGATTCGAAGTTGCCGGCGTACAGGACGACACGCGACCCCGGTTCGATTCCCAGCTCCGCTCTCAGCCTTTCCGGCTCATCGGCAAGCAACGGAGCCGGTTCCATCGGGAAATACCATTCCTGGACATTGGCATCCGGCACGATCGACTGGACATACTTGCGAAGGCCCGCGCTGCATACGATACGGTCCGCTTTCCGGATCATCCACCGCTCAAAAAAATGCAGCCATTTCTGGAAAACTGTCCCCCTGAACACCGGATGCATTTTCAGCTGCTCCGGCAGGCTCGACTGCATATCGTAAATCACGAAGAGCTTGTGCCAGGGCCGCAGAAGCAATGCCAGGAAAGCGGACTCCTCCAGAGCATAGACACAGGCATATTTCACGCGGCTGGTTCGCCAGAAAATCGCGGGAAGCAGAAAAGCATCGAGGAAAACCTTCCGGAGCGAGAAGCCGATCGGCACGACCCGGATCGGCAGCCAGGTTCCTACCCGAAAGATGCGAAGCCCCGGCAGTGTCAAAGGTTTTCCGACCGGAAAGGTCAGGAGATCCACCTCGTAGCCCCGCTCGCTTCCGGCCTCAAGAACGTATTTCAGGGCAATCGGTGTACCACGGTCCTCATAGAACGGCTCCGGCGCCACGACCAGAATTCGACGGGAAAGATCGGGGGGTTCCTGGGCTCTCTGAAATGCACCGATGCGCTGATAAGAGTTTCTCAATGAGGTGCGCCTCTTATCCTTCCCTGGCCACCGTTCCTCTCAGATTGCACACCACATCCCTTTACTAATTATCGGAAAATAGAGCAATTATCTTAAAAAAAATAAGGCAATAGGCACCCAAGCCGGACCAAAATTGCTCGATTCCAGTCATGCTGGTTGTCCGTAAGAAGCTAGGGAAAAGGATCCTCACCACGATGGTTGAATCGACAGCAAATCTCCCACATGAAAATATGGAACCATCCGCCAACCGGTGCGCATGACTGGGACCACATCGCCTGCAACAGCTTCTGTATAGACCAGAGCATGAAGTCTGGTCCGGTTTGATGACCCATTATATATTAGTGTTCCTGTTACTCAGGCCCAATCAATATTTTTTCCGTTGCGGGAGCACTAGGTTCGTCCATCTTTTTTCCCCGGGAGCGCCATGAGGTCCATCCCGTCGCTGCGTGCGATCCGCTCCGGATCGCACGGCGAAGTCGACACCCGACCGTCCAGTGCGTCGCGGGGTCAGTCGAGGGGCTCGATCAGATCCGGCGAGTCCCTCTTCGGGTTGTTCACCGCCGTCCCGACCGGGAAGGCAATCATCTCTTCGGAAGGATAGGGGCAAAAGAGGGGCGCCAGCGCCTCGGGGTCCCGAACTTCCGGGGAGAGCCAGAGGTCGTAGTCCCGCGGGGAAACGAGAACGGGCATCCGGTCGTGGATCGGAAGCAGGAGGTCATTCGGCAAGGTGGTGAGAATCGCGCACGACTCGACCGCCGCGCCGCCCGGGCCCTCCCACGATTCCCACAGGCCCGCGAAAGCGAATATCCTTCCGTCCCGCCTGCGGATGTAGTACGGCTGCTTCCTCCCGCCCGTGCGCTTCCACTCGTAGAACCCGTCCGCGGGCACGAGGCACCGCCTGGACCGGATCGCCGACCGGAAGGCGGGCTTCACGGCGGCGGTCTCCGCCCTTGCATTGATCATCCGGTTGCCGATGGAAGGGGCTTTCGCCCAGGAGGGGATGAGCCCCCAGTGCAGCAGGCCGGCTGACCTCGCACTCCCCCCCCGCGGGTTGCGCACCGCGGCCACCGCCTGGGACGGGGCGATGTTGTATCGCGGCGAAAGGGTCGGCACCTCCTCCACGCCGAACTCCTCCGCAAGGGAGGCGGCGGTGTCGAACAGGGTGAATCGCCCGCACATGACCGGTTTCTCTCCACCCGCCCCGTCGGTGTCCCGGGTCTACTTTGTTTTCTCCGTCGGATACCCGGCGGAGATCCATTCGTTCCATCCTCCCTTCAGGGCGGACGCGTCCTTGAAGCCGAGAGCCCTGAGACGGAGCGCCACACGGGCGCTCGTGGCCTCGTTGATTCAGGAGCAGTACAGGACGATCTTCTTCCCTTTCGGGTAGTTCGCGGACCAGACATCGACGTTCCCGGGGTCCTCGAAGACCGCCCCCGCGATCTTCTTCGGGGCGCTTCTCCCCTCGATCCGGACGTCGATGACGATCAGATCCGGGCTTCCGAGGAGGGCCTTGAGCTGCTCCTTCGCCATCCGGGGGGCCTCCTCCCCGCCGGCCGCGAACGGCGTCATCGGCCAAAGGAAAAGCGCAGCCAGGAGCGCGACGATCAGCAACCCGCGTTTGCGTCCCATGCACCAACCTCCCGTGTTCGTCCTATCTCTTCCGGATAAGATACACCCCGTCCCGCACCGGGAGCATCACTTTCTCCACCCGTTCATCCTCTCTTACGAGCCGGTTGAAGGAGACGATCGCCCGGGTCTCCTCGTCTTCCGGAGAGAGGACGCGGCCGTACCAAAGGACGTTGTCGGCGGCGATCAGCCCTCCGCTCCGGAGGATCCGGACGCCCTCCTTATAATAAAGGGGATAGAGCTCCTTGTCGGCGTCGATGAAGACGAAGTCGACGCTGCCGTCGGCGATCCCCCCCAATGTCTCGAGCGCGGGAGCCAGGACGAGCCGGATCTTTCGCCCGTGGGGGCTCCTGTCGAAGTACCTCTGCGCGATGGAGGCATACTCCTCCAGGATTTCGCACGTGACAAGTTCCCCGTCCTCGGGAAGCCCCTCCGCCATCATGAGGGCGGAATACCCGGTGAAGCACCCGATCTCCACTACCGTTCTCGCACCCGTGATCCGGACCAGCATCCGGAGGAGCGCCCCTTCGACCCTGCCGGTCAGCATCCCCGGGCGCCCCGTTTCCTCCCTCGTCCACCTCTCGAGTTCCTCAAGGAGGGGGGAGACGGGCCCGACGTGTTCCTCGATGTACCTCTCCAGCTCCTCGGGAAGATCCAGGGGCACGGGAACCTCCTCCACCGGTTCACGGGTTTTCCGTTCGCGCGGGCGACCGGATGCGCGTTGTCCCCGACACGATACAATAATACCGGAGTTCCCTCGATCCCGGCGAAGATCCCGAATCTTCCCGGGGACCATCGGCCGCGGAGGAAACGGGGAGCATGACCGGGCCAAGGAAGCCTTCCGAGCCGCCCGAACGGGGAGAGACGGTGCGCAGGAGGATCCTCGCCCTTCTCTCGGGCACCCCCCTCTCCGCGAAACAGATCTCCGCGCGCGCAGGGATCCCCGAGAAGGAGGTGGTCGCGCACCTCCCCCACCTGAAAAGAACCGTCGGCCAGCTGGGGAAGCGCCTCGCGGTCATCCCCGCGGAGTGCCAGCGGTGCGGCTTCGTGTTCCGGAAGCGGGAAAGACCGAAGAGACCGAGCAGGTGCCCCGTATGCCGGGGCGAGTCGATCTCGGAGCCCCTGTTCCGGCTGGAGTAAGGAAACGCAGGGCCTAGAAAATCCTCTTTCAGCGGGCGCAGGGTTGAAAGGGGACCCGGGTCGGGATCTTCACCCGGCCTCCGGAACCGGCCCGCCGGAAACGTCCGGGCCGACCCGGACCGTTCCCGGCTTCCCCACCTCCCCCTCCACGGAATATCGGAACTTCCGGAACAACCCGATCGTCCAGAGATTGGTCACGAGGTGCTCCGTCACCCGGGAGGTGGTGAAGACGGACTCCTCCCCGGACAGGGCCAGATACGGGGCCAGCTGGTCCGGGAGGAACGGGTCGAGGGCCGCTCCCGTCCCGCAGTACGCCCCGAGAGCCGCCGCGGCCTCCTCCCCGACCGCCTCCGCCCTCTTCCCCCGTTCCCCGAGGGAGGCAAAGCCCGCGACGCAATGCTGCGTCTCGACCGCGAGGAACAGGAACGTCCCCTGCCCCGGCGTCGGGACGGAGAGAATCTCGATCTCGACGGGGATCGTCACGTCCCGCAGCCTGGACCGAAGCGCCTCGAGCGCGGCGTCGCGCTGGCGCCGGGCGATCGACGGCGGCAGGTTCCCCGAAGCGGACCAGCCCTTCACCGCAAGGATTCTTCCTCTCTCCGGAAGGCGCAGCGGCCAGACCCCTTCCGCCGGAGAAATCACCGCGCGGATCTCTCCCCCCCCTCTGGGGTAGAACCCGTGCGACCCGATGGCGAGGGAAAGCTCCACCCCGATTCTGCCAAGCGTCGGGACGAGCACGGAGGCCGCGTAATGGAAGGAGGGGCTGAACGGCACGTGCGTACCCCCCCGGATCGTGACGGTGCTCTTCCTCCCGGCAAACAGGAGGGCCGGCACGATCGACTGCAGCACGAGCAGGGTCGAACCCGCCGTTCCCACGTCCAGGGAAGCGTCCCCCCCGGTCACCTCTCCCGGGGAAAAGACGAGTTCGACGGACCCTTCCCGGTCTCCCGCCACCTCCGCCCCGGAGATCTCCCGCGCCGCCCGGACGGAGGCGAGGTGCTGGGGCGCAAGCCCCGGCTTTTTGCGCCCTTTGCGGATGTTGACCATCCGGAACGGCTTGCCGGTAAGGCAGGAAAGGGAAAGGGCCGTCCGCAGGATCTGCCCCCCGCCTTCCCCGTGGCTGCCGTCGATCTCGATCATCCTGCTTTTCAGTGTATCGCGTTCCCTCTCCGGGCTCCAAGGCCGGGAAGGACATGGAGGGCAGTCGCTGCCGGGATTGCCTCTTCCGGAGAATTTAGGTGTTCTGCTATCGCGTCAAATCTGCTATATACTACATTTTATCCGCACTGTTGGAAGGCCGACCCGGAATCCGACCGCCGGAGGTTGCGCATGATCCGGTTCGAAGGGGTCCACAAGTTTTTCGGGAAACTCCACGTGCT
>DOTC01000197.1 GCA_003513855.1 Deltaproteobacteria bacterium
GTCTTGCCGTGGTCCACGTGACCAATCGTACCGACGTTTACGTGCGGCTTCTTGCGCTCGAACTTCTGCTTGGCCATGTGCGGTCCCTCCCTTTCGCGGGTTTTCGACTAGGCGCCCTTCACTTTCGAAACAATATCCTCGCTTACGGAGATCGGGGCAGGCTCGTAATGGTCAAACTGCATGGTGTAAGTGGCCCTTCCCTGCGTCTTGGACCGCAGATCCGTGGCGTACCCGAACATCTCCGAGAGAGGGACGTGGGAGTCGATCACCTGGGTGTTCCCCCGGGCCTCGATCTTCTGGATGCGCCCCCTGCGTGAGCTCAAATCCCCGATGACATCCCCCATGAACGACTCCGGGGTTACCACTTCGACCCCCATCACCGGCTCCAGAAGGACGGGATTTGCGCTCTGGCAAGCTTCCTTGAACGCCATCGAACCGGCGATCTTGAACGCCATCTCCGAGGAGTCCACCTCGTGGTAGGATCCATCGAGAAGCGTCACGATCGTGTCGACAACAGGGTAACCGGCCACGACCCCCGTCTCCGATGCCTCCCGCACTCCCTTCTCCACGGCAGGAACGTATTCCTTCGGAACGGCACCCCCGACGATCTTGTTGAGGAACTCGAACCCTTTCCCGGCGGCGTTCGGTTCGACGGAGATCTTGACGTGGCCGTACTGTCCCCTCCCCCCCGTCTGCCGGACATACCGTCCCTCGTGCTTCGCCGCGCGCGTGACCGTCTCCCGATAGGCGACCTGGGGACGGCCCACGGTCGCCGCCACCTTGAACTCCCGCAACAGCCGGTCCACGATGATTTCCAGGTGAAGCTCCCCCATGCCCGAGATCAGCGTCTGCCCCGTCTCCTCGTCGACCTTCACCCGGAAGGAGGGGTCCTCCAGGGCAAGCTTCTGCAGGGAAAGTCCCAGCTTTTCCTGGTCGACCTTCGTTTTCGGCTCGATCGCGATGGAGATCACCGGGTCCGGCGCCGAGATGGATTCCAGAACGATTTCATGGTTCGGATCGCACAGCGTTTCGCCGGTAAACGCATTTTTCAGGCCGACGCACGCCGCGATCTCGCCCGCGTGGATTGCCTTGATCTCCTCCCTCTTGTTCGCGTGCATCTTGAGGATGCGGCCGATCCGCTCCTTTTTCTGCCGCGTGGCGTTGTATACGGAATCGCCCGAGTTGAGCGTCCCGGAATAGACACGGAGGAAGGTGAGCTGCCCGACGTACGGGTCTGTCATGATTTTGAAGGCAAGGGCTGCGAAAGGCTCTCCGTCTCCCGGCGTTCGGATGGCGACCGATCCGTCGCGGGGATCGATTCCCTCCACGGGGGGCTTGTCGAGGGGGGAGGGAAGGTAATCCACGATGGCATCGAGAAGGGGCTGGATCCCCTTGTTCCGGAACGCGGTGCCGCACAGGACGGGAACGATCCTCAGACCGATGGTCGCCTCACGAATCGCCGCCTGCAGCGCCGAAACCTCGATCTCGTCGCCGGCCAGGTACTTCTCGAGGAGCGAGTCGTTGACATCGGCCAGGGACTCCAGCAGCCTCTCGCGCGCGGATGCGACGACATCCCCCATCTCTTCGGGAATCGCCTCGATCCGGAACTTGGCCCCGAGGGTGTCTTCATCCCATACGATGGTCTGCATCCGCACCAGGTCGATGATCCCGCGGAACCCTTCTTCCCTGCCGAGAGGAAGCTGGATCGGTACGGGGTTCGCCCCGAGACGCTCCCTCAGCATGCGGATGACGCGTTCGAATTCCGCCCCCGTGCGGTCCATCTTGTTGATCATCGCCAGACGCGGAACACGGTACTTGTCGGCCTGCCGCCACACCGTCTCCGACTGGGGCTCCACCCCTCCCACGGCACAGAACACGGCGACGGCACCGTCCAGGACGCGGAGCGAACGTTCCACTTCGATGGTGAAGTCCACATGCCCCGGAGTGTCGATGATGTTGACCCGATGTTCCCTCCAGAAACAGGTCGTGGCCGCGGACGTGATCGTAATCCCCCGCTCCTGTTCCTGCTCCATCCAGTCCATGGTCGCGGTCCCATCGTGGACCTCGCCCATCTTGTGGGAGACGCCCGTGTAGTACAGGATCCGTTCCGTGGTGGTGGTCTTCCCGGCGTCTATGTGGGCCATGATCCCGATGTTCCGTGTTTTTTCCAGCTGCATGGTTCCTGCCACTTCCGGTTCTTCCTTCCCTTCATTCCCGCGGCTTACCAGCGGTAATGCGCGAAGGCCTTGTTGGCCTCCGCCATCTTGTGGGTGTCTTCCTTCTTCTTGACCGTCAGACCCCTGTTGTTGTAGGCGTCCAGGATTTCCGCCGACAGGCGGTCCACCATCCTCTTTTCGGACCGCCCCCTCGCAAAGGTGATCATCCACCGGAGCGACAGCGCAAGGCGCCTCTCGGGACGGACCTCCACCGGAACCTGATAGGTGGCCCCCCCCACCCGGCGGGACTTGACCTCGAGGACGGGCTTGGTGTTGTCGACCGCCTTTTTGAGGATGTTTACCGGATCTTCCTTGGCTTTTTCCTTGATGATCTCCATCGATCCGTAGACGATTTTTTCCGCAACGGTCTTCTTTCCCTTGCGCATGATCCCGGTGATCATCCTCGCGACGAGCGGATCGCCATACACCGGATCCGCCCCAGCGACCCGTCTGGGCACAAATCCTCGCCTGGGCATTAGAAAAGCCTCCTTGCCAAAAATGCCTCCTTGTTGAACATAAAAGTAGCCACTGCCCGCGGGCGAAAACCCCGTGGAGCATGGCTGCTGCCATCCGTTTTCCACCGCTCCGGCAGATATGCCGGGTATGGCCGGTACTGCCTCGATCCGGTCAGGGGAAGCTATTTGGGTCGTTTTGCTCCGTACTTCGACCGCGACTTCCGTCTGTCCTGGACACCAACGGAATCCAGCTTCCCGCGTATGATGTGGTACCGAACGCCCGGGAGGTCCTTGACCCTGCCTCCCCGAATCAGCACGACGGAGTGTTCCTGGAGGTTGTGCCCCTCGCCCGGGATGTAGACGGTGACCTCGAACCCGTTCGTAAGACGCACCCTGGCGACTTTCCGCAACGCGGAATTGGGCTTCTTCGGGGTCGTCGTGTACACCCTCAGGCAGACCCCCCGCTTCTGGGAACATCGCTCAAGCGCGGGGGAGTCGCTCCGGTGAACGACGGCCTTTCGCCCCTTCCGTACAAGCTGGTTGATCGTGGGCATTCCCTCAACCCTTTCCGTCGATATTCTCTACAATACTCGGAACTGAAGCGGTTTTTTTACCATTTCGAGCCTGCGATGTCAACCGGTTTCTTCCTCTTCCTCCATCAGATCCTCCACCACCTCCTCCTTGATCTCGGAGGGAAGCGGCGGATCCGCCTCCATGTCCACCATACGGTAGAGCTGCCCGCCTGTCCCGGCCGGGATGAGCCTCCCCATGATGACGTTCTCTTTCAGCCCGGACAGGGTGTCCACCCGTCCGTGGACGGATGCGTCCGTGAGGATCTTCGTCGTCTCCTGGAACGAAGCCGCCGAGATCCAGGATTCCGTGGACAGGGAGGCCTTGGTGATTCCGAGGAGCTGCGGGTCAGCCTTTGCGGGGATCTTCCCTTCGGCCTTGATCCGCTCGTTTTCCTCCTTGAACACCCATTTCTCCACGCTCTGCCCCACGAGGAAATTGGTGTCTCCCGGGTCGGAGATCTTCACTCTCCGGAGCATCTGACGGACGATGACCTCGATGTGCTTGTCGTTGATCCGCACTCCCTGAAGCCGGTACACTTCCTGGATCTCGTCCACGAGAAAGCGTGCGAGCTCCTTGTCTCCCTGGACCCGCAGGATATCGTGCGGGTTGGGAGATCCGTCCATGAGGGATTCCCCGGCGCGGATCCTCTCTCCGTCGTGCACCGTGATGTGTTTGCCGCGGGGGATGGTGTACTCCCGCGGCTCCCCGATGTCCGGGACCACCTGGATCTTCCGTTTCCCCTTGAAATCCTTCCCCAGTCTCACCACGCCGTCGATCTCGGCGATGACGGCGAATTCCTTCGGTTTTCGTGCCTCGAAGAGCTCGGCTACCCGCGGAAGGCCACCCGTGATGTCTTTGGTCTTCGTGGTCTCCCGGGGGATCTTGGTGATGATATCGCCGGCCAGCACCTCCTGCCCTTCCTCCACGAGGATGTTCGATCCTATGGGGAGGAGGTACCGTGCGTCGCTCGAAGAGCCGGGGAGCTTGAGCGTCCTGTTCTTTTTGTCCTTGATCGAGATCCGGGGACGGGCATCCGGATCTCTCGGCTCGATGATCACGCGCGTCGAGCGGCCGGTCACCTCGTCGAGCTGTTCCCGCATCGTGATCCCGTCGAGGATATCCCCGAACTTGATGATCCCCGATACCTCGGTGAGGATCGGGATGTTGTAGGGGTCCCATTCCGCGAGCCGTTGCCCCTCTTTCACCTTCTCCCCGTTCTTGACCATCAGGGTCGCTCCGTAGGTGATCGGGTACTTCTCCCGCTCGCGGTTGTTCTCATCCTGCACGATGAGGAAGCCGTTCCGGTTCATTGCCACGTGCTTCCCGTCCTTGTTCTTCATCACGGTGAGTCCCTGGAACTTGATCTTTCCGGGGTGTTTCCCCTGGATGTAGCTCTGCTCGACGAACCGGGAGGCCGTTCCGCCGATGTGGAACGTCCGCATCGTGAGCTGGGTTCCGGGTTCGCCGATCGACTGCGCCGCGATGATCCCGATCGACTCCCCGATGGTAACCATCTTCCCCCGTGCGAGGTCACGCCCGTAACAGAGCGCGCACACGCCCCGCTTGCTCTCGCATGTGAGGGCGGAACGGATCTTGACTTCGTCGATCCCGGACATCTCGATCTGCCGCGCCACGTCCTCCGTGCTCTCCTCGTTGGCTGCGCCGAGAAGGTTCCCGTCGCTGTCGTACAGGTCCTCGAGCGCCACCCGTCCGAGGATCCGGTCGGAGAGCCTGTCGATGATCTCTCCGCCTTCGACGAGCGCCCGGACAGGAATACCGTCGAGCGTCTGACAGTCCTCCTCGATGATGATGCAGTCCTGCGCCACGTCCACCAGCCTCCGGGTGAGGTACCCGGAGTTCGCCGTCTTGAGTGCTGTGTCGGCAAGACCTTTCCGGGCTCCGTGGGTGGAAATGAAGTACTGCCCGACCGATAACCCCTCGCGGAAGTTCGAGGTGATCGGCGTCTCGATGATCTCGCCGGAGGGTTTGGCCATGAGGCCGCGCATGCCGGCAAGCTGGCGCATCTGCTTGTCGGAGCCCCGCGCCCCCGAGTCCGCCATCATGTAGATGGGGTTGAAGCTCGGGACCTTCATGTCCTTCCCCTCGCTGCTCTTGATCGTCTCCGTTCCCATCTCGCGAAGCATCTCCGAAGCGATCTGCTCCGTTGCCGCGGACCAGATGTCGACCACCTTGTTGTACCTTTCCCCGTTGGTGATCAGCCCGCCCTGGTGCTCCTCCACCACGGCCTCCACCTCGGTCGTCGCCTTGTCCAGAAGCGTTTTCTTGTTGCTGGGGATCTTCATGTCGTTCATGCAGATCGAGATCCCCGAGAGGGTTGCGTAGGAGTAGCCGAGCGTCTTGAGATGATCCGACAGGAGGACGGTCGCCTTTTGCCCGCAGTTGCGGTACGCCACGTCGATGAGCTCCGCAAGATCCTTCTTTTTCATCACGCGGTTGACCTGGTCGAACGGGACCTCCTTCGGAACGACCTCGTACAGGAGAACCCGCCCCGTGGTGGTATCCAGGAGTTTTCCGTTCACCCTGACCTGGATCTTGGTCTGCAGCTTGATCGCTCCCGCATCGAAAGCGATCCGGACCTCGTCGAAGTTCGCGAACTTCCTGCCCTGTCCCTTGAGCCCCTCGCGCGGACGCGTGAGGTAGTAGATGCCGAGGACGATGTCCTGCGNNTCGATCAGCACGGGCTCGAACGCCTGGATTCCCAGCCTGTGAAGCGTCGGGGCCCGGTTGAGCATCACCGGAAGCTGACGGATGACCTCGTCCAGAGCGTCCCAGACCTCGCGTTTCTCCTTTTCCACCATCTTCTTGGCCGCCTTGATGGTGGTCGCATAGCCGGCTTCCTCGAGTTTGTTGAAGATGAAGGGCTTGAACAGCTCGAGCGCCATCTTTTTCGGAAGTCCGCATTGGTGCAGTTTCAGTTCCGGGCCGACGACGATCACCGAACGGCCGGAGTAGTCGACGCGTTTCCCGAGCAGGTTCTGGCGGAACCTTCCCCCCTTCCCCTTCAGCATGTCGGACAGGGATTTCAGGGGCCGCTTGTTGGAGCCGGTGATGAGCTTCCCGCGGCGACCGTTGTCGAAGAGGGCATCCACCGCTTCCTGCAGCATCCGCTTCTCGTTCCGGATGATGATCTCCGGTGCGGAGAGATCCAACAGCCGCTTCAGCCGGTTGTTCCGNNACCGGGATGACGCTCATGATCATCCACTCCGGGCGTTGCCCGCTGTCCCGGAACGCCTCCACGATCCTCAGGCGCTTCGAAATTTTCTTCTTTTTCGCCTCCGATGCCGTGTCGGACATTTCCCTGCGGAGATCCTCCGAGAGTTTTTCCAGGTTCAGTTCCGTCAGGAGGGCCAGGATCGCCTCCGCCCCGAGGCCCGCCCGGAACGCGTCACCGAACTCCTCCTGCTTCTCCCGGTACTTTCCTTCGGACAGCACCTCGAGCTTCTGCAGGTCCGTCTTGCCGGGATCGATCACGATGAACTTCTCGAAGTAGATGACCGCCTCGATCTCCTTCATCGGCATGTCGAGAAGGGTGGCGATCCTGCTCGGCAGGCTCTTGAGGAACCAGATGTGGGCGACCGGGGCGGCG
>DOTC01000145.1 GCA_003513855.1 Deltaproteobacteria bacterium
GGGTCCACGGCGTGGGAGGTACCTGGGGAGCTCTGGCCACCGGACTGTTCGCCTCGACGGCGATCAATGCCGGCGGGGGGAACGGTCTCTTCTTCGGGAACCCCCAACTTCTCGCCTTGCAGGCAGGGGCGGCCGGCGCGACCGCGGCCTACGCCTTCGTCGTTACCTGGGTCCTGTTCAAGATTCTCGACAAGGCGATGGGACTGCGCGTCGCGGACGAGGACGAGGTCATGGGGCTGGACCTGACGCAGCATGGCGAGGCGGGGTACAACTGGTAAGGACAGGGAGATGGTGGGAACGCGCGGGACAGAACCTCCGGAAAGGTGATGGGGGCCGACCGCACCTGCCGGAGGAAGAGGGGCGCCGCGGAAGCGGCGCCCCTCTTCGTTTCGCCCGCGGGTTAAAGAACGGAATACGTTGTGTTATGGTAGGAATTCAGCGGACGAAGCCTTTCCGGAGAGGGTTACTCCACCATGAAGAAGAGGATCCTGCTCCTTCTCGCCCATCCGGACGACGAGACATTCGGGCCCGGCGGAACCATCGCGAGGTATGCGAACGAGGGAGCGGATGTCTACCTTGCCACGGCGACCCGGGGAGAGGTGGGAATGCTCGGGGACCCGCCGGTCACCGACCGTGCCCACCTCGGCGAAGTCCGGGCCGGCGAGCTTCTTTCCGCGGCAACCATTCTCGGGATCCGGAAGGTTTCCTTCCTCGGCTTCGTCGACGGGCAGCTCGCGAGCATCCCCCGGGAGCGGATCGTGGAGAAAGCCGTCGAGCAGATCCGCTGGACGCGCCCCCACGTGGTGATCGGGTTCGGCCCGGAGGGCGTTTCCCGGCATCCCGACCACAAGGTGATGTGCTCGGTCGCTCTGGAGGCGTTCGATGCGGCGGCGGACCCGGGCCGGTTTCCTCACCAGCTGGTGGACGGCATCTCCCCCTGGGCGCCCAGGAAGCTGTACCAGTTCGAGATCGCACAGGAAATTCTCGACGGGTGGGACGTCCCGCTGGCGGGCGTCCCGCAGGCGAAGCTGACCACGACCGTGGACACTTCCGGGTACGTGGACAGGAAGATCGAGGCGTTCTATTCCCACAAGACCCAGAGGAAGGACTACAGCCGGATCCTCTCCCGGGAGGGATACCGGGAGTTCTGCCGCCGGGAGACATACGTCCTCGCGAAGTCGCGCCTCGCCTCGGTTTCCCTTCCCGAGTCGGACCTGTTCGCGGGGATCCCTCCCGAGGAGCCCACGGAGCGGTGAGAGCAGGAATCTTCGGAAACGAGGGGGTCGGCAAGAGCACCCTTTTCCGCGCTCTGGGAGGAGGAGAGGGGACCTCGCCCGCAGCCGGCCGGGGCGCGGGGGTGACCACGATCAAGGTCCCCGACGACCGCCTGGACAGGCTTGCCGCCGTCTTCCGTCCGAAGAAGGTCACTCCGCTGGCGATCACATTCGTCGAAATCGATCCCGGGGACGCCACGCTTCTACCCCCCGACACGCTGGACAGGATCAAGGGGGTCGACGTATTGGGGCTCGTTCTCCGCGGGTTTTCGGACGATTTCCATCCTCCCCCTCCCGGGGGGCTGGACCCGGTGAAGGAGTTCCGGGCGATCGAGTCGGAGCTGGTCGTCTCCGACTACCTGGTGGCCCAGAAAAGGATCGAGCGGATGACAAAGGAGGCCCGGCGGGACACCGAGTGGACCGTCCTTCACAAGGCCGTGGAAGCCCTCGAGAAAGAGATTCCCCTGCGGCAGCTTCCCCTTGCGGCCGAGGAGACCCGCGTTCTTGCGGGATTCCGGTTCGTGAGCCAACTGCCGCTTCTGCTGGTGCTGAACGTTTCGGAGGACGCACTTTCCGCGGATGCGTATCCGGAACTCGGGGGGGCGGCGTCCTCGCAGGGCGCTTCCCTGATCCGCCTGTCGGCGAGGATCGAGGAGGAGATTTCGCTCCTGGCTCCCGATGAGCAGCTTGTTTTCCTTGCGGAAATGGGAATTCCCCGCCCGGCGCGGGAACAGCTCCTCCGGGGCGCGTTCGAGGCGATGGACCTCATCTGCTTCATGACGGTGACCGGGGACGAGGTACGTGCGTGGAATGTTCGCCGGGGAACCGTGGCCGTTCACGCGGCGGGAAAGATCCATTCCGACATGGAGAAGGGGTTCATCCGCGCGGAAGTGATTCCGTGCGAGGAGTTCTTCCGTTGCGGCTCGATGGCGCAGGCAAAGACCGAGGGAAAGCTGCGGCTCGAAGGGAAGGAGTACGTCGTCCGGGACGGGGACATCCTGCACGTTCGCTTCAATGTCTGACTCCCCGTTTCCTCCTCATGCGGGACATACGGACTGAATATTCCATGGGTTACGGTCGATAAGAAGGGGTATGCAGGCCCGGGGAAGCATGATTGCCGGAACCGGTGCGTCCTGGGGGAAGGACGTCAGGCTTCTTGTCGTCGACGACGAGGAGTTCATCCGGTCCATTATCCGGGAGCGCCTGGAAATAGAAGGCTTTTCGGTGGACGAGGCGCAGAACGGAAACCATGCGCTGGCCAAGCTCGGCACCGGCNNGTCATGACGGCCCACGCGGAGCTAGAGACGGCCGTCGCCGCCCTGAAAAACGGCGCCTACGACTATATCCGCAAGCCGTTCAGTTTCGACATCCTCTTCCTCACGATCCGGAACGCCCTCGAGAAGCGGTCGATGGAATGCCAGCTCCGCAACTACCAGGCGAACCTGGAAACCAAGGTGAAGGAGCAGACCGGCCTCATCAACTCGATGTACCTCCGTTCGATCCATTCCCTGATCAAGGCCCTGGAGGCCAAGGACCGGTACACACGGGGCCACTCCCAGCGGGTGACTCTCTATTCCATGGCCATTGCGACGCATCTGGACCTACCTCCCGAACATCTCGAGGATCTTCGGTATGCGGCCGTTCTGCACGACCTGGGGAAGATCGGCGTCCGGGAAACCATCCTGAACAAGCCGGGGTCTCTCACCTCCGAGGAGTTCCTCGAGGTCGTGCGGCACCCCGAGGTGGCGACCCGGATTCTTTCCCCCATTCCGCTCTTCCGGGACATCCTTCCCGCCATTCTGCACCATCACGAACGCTTCGACGGCAAAGGCTACCCCGGACGGATCGCAGGGAAGGAGATCCCTCTCCATTCGCGCATCATGGCGATCGCCGACACCTACGACGCGATGACGTCGACCCGCGCCTACCGGCCGGCACTATCCGAGGAGGAGGCGTCCGCGGAGATCCTGCGCTGCGCGGGGACGCAGTTCGATCCGGAGGTTGTCTCCGTTTTCCTTTCCGTGAAGGATAAGCTCGACGGGAACGGGGATCTTCTCCCCCTCGAATGGCGGGGAGAGGAGGAGAGCCCCGATGGGGACGGTCTGTCCGTGCCCTGAGGTCTGACGGCTCCCCTGAGGGAGCGGAAATTTCCCGGCGGGAGGAGGAGTCCCGTGCCGGGGTGTGTTACACGGCGGCAGATTTCCGCAGGAGGTGGAGAAGGGGTCATGGAAGAACCGACTGCGAGCCGGCGGGGCACCTTTTCCCCCCAGGAGCGGGAGGAGCTGCTCCGGATCGCGCGCCGCGCGCTATCGACCTATGTGAGCGAGGGGAGGATGCCCGAGGAGGATCCTGCCCATGAGAGCCTGTCCGTCCCGGGGGCGGCGTTCGTGACGCTTCGCGGCGGGGAGCGTCTGCGGGGGTGCATCGGCTACACGGAGCCTCACGCCCCCCTCTATCGCACCGTCCAGGAGTGCACGGTTGCTGCGGCGACGGAGGATCCGCGGTTTCCCCGGGTTACGGCGGGGGAAGTGGGCGATCTGCGGATCGAAATCTCGGTCCTGACCCCCCTGTCGCCGGTGCGACCGGAGGACGTGAAGGCAGGCGTCCACGGCCTGGTGATCCGGAAGGGGGAGCGCCGGGGTCTGCTCCTTCCCCAGGTAGCGCTCGAGCACGGGTGGGATCGCGATGCGTTTCTTGCCCAGGTATGCGCGAAGGCGGGTCTTCCCTCCGACGCCTGGAAGGAAGGCGCGGAACTCTATTCCTTCACGGCCGAGGTGTTCGGGGAGGGACGTTCCCTCCCGTGATCCTCTCCTTCTTCGGCGTCCACTCCCGTGCCAACCGTTCCGCCTCGGCGATCTGGGCGGGGGTCATCAGGGAGTCGACCGTATCTTTATAATGGACGGCATCATTCAGAGTCTTTTTTGCTGATGCAGGGTACTGTGCAGCCGCAAGATTGAGCCACATGTGAGCCAGGATGTAGTCCTGCGGGACTCCTTGCCCGTTGTAGTACATGAGGCCGAGGTTTACCTGGGCTTCGGGGATTCCCTGCTCNNGCCCTTCGGTACCACTTCGCTGCCTTGGTGTTGTCCTGCGGGACTCCCCGGCCGTAATCGTACATGACGCCGAGGTTGTGCTGGGCCCTGGCGTCTCCTCGTTCCGCCAATGGCTTCATCAATCGGAATGCTGTGCCATAGTCGCCCCGTTCATAAGCGGCGATACCATCGTCGAATTGTCCTCCGTATGCCGGTACAGCGGCTGATGTAGAGATCAGGAGGGTGAGAAAACCGAACGTCAGATAGCGAACCATTTCTTTGCGCTCCCGAACCTTGGCGTCCATCTATCTTACCTCCTTTCCCGTGGAACGATTCGATGTTTCCGTTCTCCCGAACCTCAAGGTCTTCCCGTCGCGAAAACGATCCGGCGCCTGGCATAAATGTGAAGGAGCCCTCGTAGGGCATATACCAATTTGGTACAATGGAGCTCTCGAGATCGCAGGGAACCACAGGGAAGTTCAAGGTGTGGAAAGCGGTTGAGTATTAGGTAGTTCTGAGGTTGAGAGCACTCGATGGAAAACGAAGAAAGTATGGAGATGGAAGTCTATCCCATCGAGCACAAGGGGAGAGTCTTCAACATCATCACCGCGTACGACATGACCTTCCGGGAGGTCCGGGGGATGCTCGACTGGCTTTCGGAGCGCGGCGCCTTTCGTTTTACGCCCGAGGACGAGTTCCTGGGGCCGGGGAAGATATTCACCTGCGAGGTGGAAGGCGTGCGGCTCGAGGTGGACGTGCAAGGGTACGAGGTGATCGTCTACCGGCGGAGCCCCGCCTGATGCCCCCGGGGAAAGGACCGCGGTGCGTTCCGTTCATCCTCGAGGGTCTCGCCGCCGCTTACCCGTCGGCCCGCGTGGTCCTTCGGTACCGGACACCCTTCGAACTGCTGGTCGCCACCGTGCTGGCCGCCCAATGCACCGACGACCGTGTCAACCAGGTTACGCCCGCGCTCTTTGCCCGGTATCCCGGTCCGAAAGCGCTCGCGGCGGCCTCGCAGGAGGAGATCGAGGAGGCGGTTCGTCCCACGGGGTTCTACCGGAACAAGGCCAGGGCGCTCAGGGGAATCGCATCCTGCCTTCTTTCCAGGCACGGGGGGCAGGTCCCGCGGAGGATGGAGGACCTGACGGCGCTTCCCGGGGTGGGAAGAAAAACGGCGGCGATCCTCCTCGGCGCCTGCTTCGGGACGCCCGCTCTCCCCGTGGATACGCACGTCGGCAGGGTCTCCTTCCGGCTCGGCCTCACCCGGTCGAAGGACCCGACCCGGATCGAGGAGGACCTCGCTGCGGCCGTGCCCGAGAAGAAGTGGTGGGAATTCGCCACGCGGCTGGGCTGGCACGGGCGGCAGGTCTGCGTCGCCCGCCTTCCCCTCTGCGGCGCCTGTGGGCTCTCCCCGGTGTGCCCGCGCAACGGCGTCACCCGGTCCGCCTGACGGTACGTCCGCCGGCCGGTCTTTGAGCCGGACGGGCGAGGGACGAACGGAATCCCTGCTCCGGGGGGGGGTCAGGAGGCGGATACGACCAGGATTTCCGTCCCTTCCCGGTCGGAGGCGTTCCTCCAGCGGAATGCCGTGTTCCCCCGGACGTAAAGGGTGTCTCCCTCCTCGAGCCTCACGGAGGTTCCGCCGATCTCCATTTCCAGAGCGCCCCGGATCACGAAGAAGAAATCGTCCCCCTGATGGTTGATGAAGTCCTCGCCGCTGTTTCCCCCCGGCTTGAGGATGCAGAGCTTCGGGTGGAACCTCTGACCGGGCACCCCGGACGCGAGGCCCTGGAACTCGACCTCCCGGATCTCCGTGGCCAGCCGTTCCCGGTCCGACGCTCGGGTCACGACGTACTCGATTTCCGTTTCCCCCAGCAGGGAGGAAAGCGATTCGCCGAGCGCCCGGCCGATGGCCGCGAGGGTGTTTACCGTCGGGGACGACACATTCCGCTCGATGGCGCTGATCGCTGTGGCGGACATCCCGCTGTTCTGCGAAACTTCCTGAAGAGTAAGATTCTTTCTCTTCCGGATGCTCTTGATTCTCTTGCCTACGTTAATTGCTCCCACATAGACCACCTCCCTCCTTCCTCCTTAGGATGCGTGCAGAAGGGATGCGTTGTATAGAGGTTCAAGAATAATAGTGCATGCCGCAGTCGCGTCTTTTTCCTCCCGATCACACCGCGAAAATTCGTCCGTTCCGGGCGAAATTCCTTGAATTGAGGGGGTTTGCTAAATAGAATCACTGATTACGAAATAACCACTCCACTACGACTTCCCCGAGGGAGGACTTCATGCCAGCAATTTTATCACCAAGCGAGAGCTACAGCATCACCATGCGCGTTGATATCCAGAACAGGCCCGGCATGCTGGGGAAGCTTACGACGACGATCGGAGATGCCGGCGGCGACATCGGCGCTGTCGACATGAGCGGCGTCGGGAAAGGTACGATCATGCGGGACGTCAACATCCGCACCCGTGGGCTCGAGCACGCGCAGGAGATCATCAGGGCGGTCCAGAAGGTCGCAGGGGTCAAGATCGTAAACATCTCCGACCGGACATTCCTCAAGCATCTCGGCGGGAAAATAGAGATCAGCGGCAAGATTCCGGTCAAGACCCGGAACGACCTTTCCATGGCCTACACGCCCGGGGTGGCGCGCGTGTGCATGGCGATCTCGAAGGACGTGAAGAAGTCGTTCACACTGACGATCCGGCGGAACACGATCGCGGTGGTATCGGACGGGACGGCGGTTCTGGGTCTGGGGGACATCGGCCCCGAGGGTGCGATGCCCGTCATGGAAGGTAAGGCGTTGATCTTCAAGGAGTTCGCCGGAGTGGATGCCTGGCCGATCTGCCTGGCCACGAAGGATACCGACGAGATCGTCCGGATCGTCAAGGCTCTCGCTCCCTCCTTCGGCGGGATCAACCTCGAGGACATCTCCGCTCCCCGGTGCTTCGAGATCGAGGAGCGCCTCAAGGCCGAGATGGATATTCCCGTCTTCCACGACGACCAGCACGGGACGGCCGTCGTGGTCCTCGCCGCGCTGCTCAACTCCCTGAAGATCGTCAGGAAGCGGATGGAGAAATTGAAGGTGGTGGTTGCCGGCGTCGGCGCCTCGGGCGTGGCGTGCAGCAAGATCCTCATGACTGCAGGAGTCCGCAACATCATCGGCGTGGATCGCATCGGCGCGATCTACAAAGGCCGCAAGGAGCATATGAATTTCATGAAGGACTGGTACGCGGACCACACCAACCCGTCGAAGGAGAAAGGGAAGCTGTCGGACGTCATGGCAGGAGCGGACCTGTTTCTCGGGCTGTCCGGCCCGGGGCTTATCACGGTGGACGACCTCAAGAAGATGGCCAAGGACCCCATCGTCTTCGCGATGGCCAACCCGGACCCCGAGATCCAGCCCGAGGATGC
>DOTC01000109.1 GCA_003513855.1 Deltaproteobacteria bacterium
CCTGGAACGCGTCGTTTCCGATCATGAGCGTCGGCACCTGGCCCGAGAAGACGACGATGGGCACCGAGTCCATGTACGCCGTCGCGATCCCCGTGACCGTGTTCGTCGCCCCGGGTCCCGACGTCACCAGGCATACGCCGGTTTTCCCGGAGGCGCGCGCGTACCCGTCGGCCATGTGCACCCCGCCCTGCTCGTGGCGGACGAGCAGGTGGCGGACCTTCGTGTTCTGGAACAGGGAATCGTAGATGTTGAGCACCGCTCCCCCGGGGTACCCGAATACGACGTCCACCCCGAGGTCCTCCAGCGCCCTGACAAAGATATCCGCTCCGGTCATCTTCACGTCATCCCCCCTACCGGATCACGGCGCCGGTTCCCGCCGAGCCCACCAGCCTGGCGTACCGGGCCAGATACCCCGTCCGGACCTTCGGCGGCGGGGCTTTCCAGGTTTTCTTCCGGCGGGAAAGCTCGGACGCCGGGACGTCCAGCGTGAGCTTGCGTCCCGGGATGTCCAGGACGATCCCGTCCCCGTCCCGCACGAGGGCGATCGCCCCCCCTTCCATCGCCTCGGGGGATACGTGCCCGATGCACGGCCCGTGGGTCCCCCCCGAGAAGCGCCCGTCGGTGATGAGAGCCACCTTCGTTCCCAGCCCCATTCCCATGATCGCCGACGTGGGGGAAAGCATCTCGCGCATCCCCGGCCCCCCTTTCGGGCCCTCGTAGCGGATGACCACGACCATGCCCGGCCGGATCTTTCCGGCCATGATCGCCGCCATCGCGGCATCCTCCGACTCGAAGACCCTGGCCTTCCCCCGGAACCGGAACATCGAGGGGTCGACGCCCGACTGCTTGATCACCGCGCCCCCCGGCGCAAGGTTGCCGGTGAGGATCGCGATCCCCCCCTCGGGCCGGACGGGAGCGGAGACCCGGCGGATGATGCCGTCGTTGACGACGCGCCCCTTCCTGGCGATCGCGGTGATGTCCTCCCCCGAGACGGTCGGGTTTTTCTTCAGCCTGGGCAGCAGCCGGTTGAGGATCGCCGGGATCCCTCCGGAGAACTCCACGTCCTCCATCATGTGGGGCCCCGCCGGGGTGACGGTGGTGAGCTGCGGCGTCTGCCGGGACAGCCGGTCGAACTCGGACAGCGGGAGGGCGACGCCCGCCTCGTGGGCGATGGCCAGAAGGTGCAGGACGGAATTGGAGGACCCCCCGAGCGCGAGGTCGACCCGGATGGCGTTCTCGAAGGCGGCGCGCGTCAGGATCGTTCGCGGGGTGATCCCTTTCCGCACCAGCTCCACGACGCGCTTTCCGGTCGCGTACCCGATGTGGCGCTTTTTCGACATGCCGGCCAGGGCGGTCGCGCACCCCGGCAGGGACATCCCGAGGGTCTCGGTCAGGCACGCCATCGTGTTGGCGGTGTACAGCCCCTGGCACGACCCCTCCCCCGGACACGCCTCGGCCTCGAGGCGGCGCAGCGTCTTCCCGTCGATCTCCCCCCGCTGGTACCGACCGACGGCCTCGAAGGTGTCCGACACGAGGGAGAGCCGCCTGTCCCCCATCCTGCCCGAGAGCATCGGGCCCGCGGTCAGGACGATGGAGGGGAGGGAAAGCCGCGCCGCGGCCATGAGCATCCCGGGGGTGATCTTGTCGCAGTTGGTCAGCAGGACGAGCCCGTCGAGCGCGTGGGCCTCCGCGACCGACTCGATCATGTCGGCGATCAGCTCCCGCAGAGGCAGGGAGAAGTGCATCCCCCGGTGCCCCATCGCGATCCCGTCGCATACCGCCGGCACCCCGAAGAGGAACGGGTAGCCGCCCGCGGCGTGCACGCCGTTCTCCACGACGCGCTCGAGCGACCGCATCCCGACATGCCCGGGGACCAGGTCGGTGAAGGAGGTCGCCACGCCGATGAACGGCTTTCCCATCGCTTCCTGCGGAACGCCGGCGGCGCAGTAGAGCGCCCGGTGGGGCATCCTCTCCAATCCCTTTTTCGTCCGGTCACTTCGCATTCCTTCTCCCCTCTCGCCCGTCTCGAGAGAAACACTCTCCCGCGGGAACGGGATCCCCCCTCGGGGGCAGCGCCCGCCGGGATCGCCCCCCTGGATCGGACGCGCAAGCGGCCCGCGCTTGCGCCCCGCGGCAGGAGGATTCTCCCGTACCGTTCCTATTGTCCGGAAAGCCTCTGCGCGATCCTGTCCTTCTTCGCCAGCTTGAGTTTCTGGAGCCGCTTTCGCTCCATCTCCTCGTCGGGGGAAAGGTATATCTTCCGGTCGAACTCCTTGAGTTTTCCATCCAGCATGCGGTGTTCCTCGATCAGGTTCTTGAACTCCGGATCCTGTTCGGCAAGCGCGGCGATCTTCTCTTCCTGGCTCCGCCCCCCCATCGGCACCTCCGGATCTGGGATGATATCTGAGTGTAGCAGAGGAAGGTCAATTGTCAATTTCCGGGCGCTGCCCGGCCTGTTTTCCCCCGGTATCTCTCCGCCTCGGAGGGCCGCAGATATGCCGGTACGACCGTCCGCGCCTCCGGCACCCCCCCCTCCCGGACCGTGCGCGCCGCCAGAAGGCCGACGGCCGACGCCCTCGGCAATCCCTCGCCCGGGGGGAGAAACAGGGCGCGCGGGCCCATCCGCGCCCGGAGCAGCTCTCCGTACGGAACCGTTCCGTCCCCGCAGAACAGGACGTTCCCTTCCGGGAACCAGCCCGGGAGAGCATCCGGCGGCACCGCGGCGTCGGGGGCGACCCGAAGGCACTCCACCCCCTCCCAGCGGAAGATCCCCGCGTAGACTTCCTTCTTCCTGGCGTCCAGGACGGGACATACCAGCGCCTCTCCGGCGCGGGATCGCGACGCCAGGGCATGCAGCGTCGGGACGGGCACGAGGGGCAGGCACCACCCGAGGCAGAATCCCTTCGCGGCCGCCATTCCCACGCGAAGCCCGGTGAACGACCCCGGGCCTGCCGAGACCGCCACGTGGGTGACCCCGTCCGGCCCCCGGCCCGACTCTCCGAGAAGCCGGTCGATGGCGGAGATCAGCGTTGCGGACACCCGCTCCTCCGGGGGGAGCACCGTTTCTCCCAGAACCCGCTCCCCGGCGACAAGGGCCACGCTCGCGCGCGGCGTCGCCGATTCGATGGCCAGGATCACGCGGCTACCCGGCGATCAGGCGGGCGATGTCGTTGTAGAAGACGAGGGCGGTGAGCATGAGGATCACGGCCAGCCCCACCTGCTGCGCCATCACCCTCGCCTCCGGGGAGAGAGGTCTTCGCCGCAGCGCCTCGATCGAGAAGAAGAGCAGATGGCCGCCGTCGAGAATCGGTATGGGGAGGAGATTCAGGATCCCCAGATTCACGCTCAGCAACCCGAGGAAGTACGCGAAGGGGGAGATCCCCTCCTTGGCCTGGTCCCCCGCCATCTGCGCGATGAGGATGGGGCCCCCGAGGTTGTCGGACGGGATCACCCGCATGACGAGCTTCACCACGGTGAGCACCGTCAGTCGGATGATCCTCCACGTCTCTCCGGCCGCGCGGCCGATCGCGGCCACGGGGTTGACCTTCCGGTGGATGACCTCGTCGCTTGCCACGACGCCGATCTTGGGTCCCTCGGTCTTTTCCCCGAAAATCGTGCGTCCCTCCCGGGTTTCCGGCGTGACCTCCACCCGGAACTCTTTCTCCCCGCGGCGAACGGTCAGGGTAAGGCCCTTGCCGACCCCCGATTTCCCGATCCCGGCGGCGAGCTCCTCCCAGGTCGTGATCTCCTTCTCCCCGACCCGGACGATGAGATCGCCGGCCTCGAGCCCGGCCCGCGCCGCCGGCGTGTCCGGCAAAACGTCCCCGATCTTCGGGGTCAGTGCGGGAACCCCGCTCAGGAAGAGGAGCCAGAAGACGAGAAAGGCGAACCCGAGGTTCGCGACCGGGCCGGCGCCCACAACCGCCATCTTCACCCACACCGGCTTGTGGGAAAACGCCCTCTCCCGTTCCTCCGGGGGAACCTCCTCCGCCTCGTTCTCCCCCACGAGCTTGACGTACCCCCCCAGCGGGATGACGGAGACGATGTACTCGGTTCCCCCCCTCGTAAATCCCGCGAGCTTCGGCCCGAACCCCAAGGAAAACTTCGTGACCCCCACGCCGAGCCGGCGGGCGACGACGAAGTGCCCGAATTCGTGCACGAAGATGAGAATTCCCAGAACGACGATGAAGGACAGGAAATAGATCACGGTTTGTGTGGTCTCCTCATTCGGGATATGATGCGGGTCGCCTCTTCCCGGGCTTCCGCATCCGCGCGGAGCACGTCTTTCAGGGTAGCAGGCCTTCCTCCCTTGCGCCATGCCGCCATCAGGGCCTCCGCCACCCGGACGATGTCCGTGAAGCGGATCCGCCCGGCGAGAAAGGCGGCCACCGCGACCTCGTTTGCGGCGTTGAGCGTCGCGGGCGCCGTCCCCCCGGCCTCCGCCGCGGCGTACGCCAGGGCGAGGGCGGGGAAGCTCTTCCTGTCCGGCGGCTCGAACACCCAGCTGACCATTCGATGCGGGAGCAGTCGGGGCAGTTCCAGCGGGAGCCGCTCGGGATACGACAGGGCGTACCCGACGGGAATCCGCATATCGGGGACCCCCAGCTGCGCGATCAGGCTGCCGTCCCGGTACTCCACCATCGAATGCACGATCGACTGGGGATGGATGAGGACGTCGATCCTGTCCGGGGGGAGATCGAAGAGCCACATCGCCTCGATCACCTCGAACCCCTTGTTCATCAGGGTGGCGGAGTCGACCGAGATCTTCGCGCCCATCCGCCACGTCGGGTGCCCGAGCGCCTCTCCCACCGTCGCGTCGCGCATCTGCCGGAAGGTTCGGTTCCGGAAAGGCCCCCCCGAGGCCGTGAGGATGATCCGGGAGATGTCCTGCTTCCGGTGCCCCTCGATCGCCTGGAAGACCGCGGAGTGCTCGCTGTCGACGGGGAGAATCCCCCCGCCGCCGGCCCGCGCGGCCCCCACGAGAAACTTCCCCGCCATCACGAGCAGCTCCTTGTTCGCGAGGGCGATCCTCTTTCCGGCCCGGGCGGCCGCGATGACGGGCCGGATGGAGGTCACTCCGGCGGCGGCGGCCAGAACGATGTCCGTCCCCACGGAACAGGCCACCTCGGACATCCCCTCCTCGCCGAACACGACGCGCGTCCCCCGGGGGAGACGACCCAGCCGCGAGACGTGCCTCTCCTCGGAGAGGCACACGACGGGAGGGCGAAAACGCCGTGCCTGCGCGGCAAGCTTCTCGGCGTTCTTTCCCGCGCAAAGCGCCGACACCCGGAACCTATCGGGGAATCGCGCGATCACGTCGAGGGCGTTCCGGCCCACCGAGCCGGTCGACCCCAGGACGGCGACACCCCTGGCCGGCCTCACCCCGGCCCCCCGGCAAGCGGGGCAAGCAGCGCAAGCAGGTACAGCACCGGCCCCGCGGAGATGACGGCGTCCAGCCGGTCGAACATCCCCCCGTGCCCCGGCAGGAGATTCCCGCTGTCCTTGACACCCGCGGCACGCTTGA
>DOTC01000161.1 GCA_003513855.1 Deltaproteobacteria bacterium
CATGGCAGCTGCTGCGAGGATGGAAAACAGGAACCCCCTTCTCTTCCCTGACCATTTGGGACGCATCACCCTGCCTCCTTTGACCGCTTCAAGATCCGTGGAATTCTCCGGGATCCGTCCTAATACGAAGTGCCTGCCGGCATCGGTCCGAACGTGACGGCGGCATCCACGCGCACCCCCCCCGTGAACCCCGAAGGGGCGCTTCCATTGGAAATGACCGAGTAGCTTGCGAACATGAAGTTCGTCCCGTAACCGGGCTCCATCTCCATCGGGCCCGAAAGGTCGGACCGAAACGTGTAGGTGGAGGTCATGTTGATTCCCGACGTCATCGTCACCGTGCAATCGGAGCCCGCCGGATACGTGGTGGGAAGTTCCTCGATTCCGACGTATGCGCCGGATTCCGCGGTATTGCGGGTGATCGTGCCTACCTTGGAATGCAGGGCGATATCCATTTCCGTGGTGGATATGGCGACGGCATAGATTCCGATTACCGTCAGGATCACCAGAAGAAGCATGGTGATGACCAGGGCGCTGCCCGTCTTTTCCGACATCCTATGCCCGATGGATCTTGCCTTCACGGCACCCCTCCCTTTCCTCACGGGACTCATATCCCCGCGTTCCGCACGTCCAGGGTGATTGCCAGCATTCTCCGGCGGTAGCCGTCCGCCCCCGCTCCCGCAGGACGGTTCCCCAGGGCGGGCCGAACTTCCTGCCACCCTTTTTCCGGGAACTTCGTGCGGGCGCAAAGCAGGATCCGCACCTGGCGAATCTGCGTCAGGTCCCCCGGGTTGTCGCTCCAGGTTTCCGGGACGCCGTCGAAGTCGGTATCCAGGAAATACTGGAACTGCATATCCTCGATGTCGTCCGCCACGGGCTGAGGAGGTGCGCCTCCCATCCGGTCCACCATGAGGGTCGGATGGTCAGGGTCGGTCGTGGTGTCGACGTAATATCGAAGGAACCGTGCTTTCGCTATTCTGGAGCCGGTATCGTATCCCCCGGGCGGAAACGTGTTATGTCCCCCCGCATTGTTGTAGTCGGTCGCGGAGCCGCCCGGGTTGTGCTGGATTTTCAGGGATCCGCCTTGCACCGTGGTTACCTGGAACATGTCGGCGGCGCCCCCGTCGGTGATGAAGCACAGGTCCCCCTCCAGAAAACCGGTGACCTGGGCCACGTTGAATTCCGCAGAAGGATTGGGCATGGGGCTGGTGATCGTCGTGGGAGGCTGATTGGAATCCATGTCGTACAGGTACATGATGTAAAGGGTGTCGGAACCGGTGGTGCTGTCCACGGGGTACAGGGAGCGGATGGTCGTGACCCCTGCGGCGACTGCTCCGTCCGGGATGGTGACCGGCGCCGGGATCCCGTACCCCGCCAGCCGGATGTCCCGGTTCAGGGGAACCATCGCGTCCCGGAAGTTTTCCTGCATCTGCGCGACGTGGCTCTGCGTCGTGTACGACTTGTGTTGAAACGTGAATGTGGCGTAGACGGCCGTCATGGCGATGGAGAAGATCGCGACTGCGGCCATGACCTCGATGAGAGTGAATCCCGCTTCCCTGGTCGTTCGCATTCTCATACCCCCACGCTCGATCGTTGGGCAACCAGCATGACGCTGTGCCAACCCATTCGATCGTCCTGCCAGCAGGTCCATACGGTGATCGTCTTGAGCGTCGCCGTTGCGACATTGGGGTCCACGCGCCAGATACGGTAATAGGTTGTACCCCGGACTGTTACGCTGTCTCCTGCGGCGGCGGGAAGGGAAGCGTAGATCGGGGTCGGGGTGGTGTTGAAGGCAGCCGTGTCGGCCTGCGATAGCACGTTTGCCCAGGCGACCCGCCGGAACCGCTCGAGCGTATCCTGCGCGAGTTCTGTGGCGACGGTGGATTTGTTCGCGATTTCATTCCCCTTGACGGCCGTCGTCTGCAGAAGCGCCAACCCCAGCAGACCCAACGCAAGAATGGTCAGCGAGACGAGCACTTCGATCAGGGAAAAGCCGCCGTTTTTCGCACAGAGCCTATGTCGTGCCATTTTCCACCCTCACTCTCGATGTCCAGCCGAAAACGCGTACGGTCCAAGCCTCGCCGAGATCATTGGAGATATAGATCCGGACCAGGTCCAGGGGAAAAGTGTCACACGCGGGGTTGACCGTTATGTTGACCGTCCCGGCAGACGTGTTCGTCGTCACGGTCCCCTTGGTGGTAAGAACGTTGTCTATCGAAGATCTGTGTGGTGCGGTAATCGTAGGGAGCACCTTTGTCCATGTCGTCGACCCCGCCCCCTTATCTCCCCGCTCCAGAGAAACGCTATCCCCGGTCGCATCGATAATGACCCGGTGCTGCCTTTGGGACGAAACTGCCCGGTTCCTTGCCTCCTCCATCGTTTGAGCGATCGTTCGGTGAAATCCAACGGAATGGTTGTGGGTGATCCAGTCGAATATGTTCGAACCGGCGATGATTGTGCCGATCGCGATGATCGCTATTACGATCATGATTTCCACCAGGGTGAATCCCTTCTCGGATCGCATGGGCATCCTCCTGCGCTCCAGATAGGCAATGCCCGTGCCACTGGTGCCGGAGCGCCAACCTATTGATATTCAACGGGATGAATTTCTTACGCAGCGGGATCGGGAGAAAATAGTTTAATGGAGATTAAATAGTTTAATGCAAACGGTGCTTCAGGATGGCGGCGAGGGCCTTCGGATTGCCTGCAGAATCCGGGATACGGCGAGGCTGGCGCTCGTCCGGATGTGAAGGTCCGTCACCATCCACGTCAGGGGGGTCTCTTCCGTGTTGATCTCGATGATGAAGGCCCCCTGTCTCTTGGAGAGTCGGGGGATCTCGCAGGCGGGATACACCTGCGCCGAGGTGCCGATCACGAGGAGGACCGCGCAGCTTTCCGCTTCGGATTCCGCCTTATCCTGCGCGTTCCAAGGGATCGGTTCCCCGAACAGGACGAGGTCCGGCTTGAGGATCTTTCCGCAACTGCACCTCGGGGGGATTCCCTCCCGGATCTTCGCCCGTGAGGGATACCGGGTCCAGCAGGACAGGCAGACCAGTTCCTCCGCGTTCCCGTGGAACTCGATCACCTTGCGGGAGCCTGCCGCCTGGTGAAGACCGTCCACATTCTGGGTGATGACCGACCGAAGAATCCCCATCCTCTCCAGGTCCGCAAGTCCGACATGGGCGGGATTGGGGGAGGCGCGAGAGAGGAGGTCGACCATCTCGGACAGCATCGTCCAGACCTTCTCCGGGTCCCGGAAGAACGCGTCGATCGTCGCGTACTCCATCGGGTCGTACTTCCCCCACATCCCCTGGGTTCCGCGAAACGCGGGGATCCCGCTTTCCACCGAGATCCCCGCCCCGGTGAGGGCTACCGCGTTCCGGCGGGACAAGAGGGCGTCGGCCGCCTCTTCGAAGATCTGTTCCCCGGGGCCGGGCACCGTTGTTTTTCGTCAGACCTTCAGAAACGACCCGAGCTTGAGCGCCAGTCCCATGTCCCCCGCCACCTTCAGCTTTCCGGTCATGAAGGCCATCTGGCTGTTCAGCTTTCCGGAGACCATCTCGAGGAAATCGCTTTCGGCCATCGTGACGGTGCAGTTCGGGTCGGGGGTCGCGCCGGATGCCACGGAGGCCTTCCCTTCCTTGATCGATACACAGTAGCTTCCTTCTCCCACCTGGAACTGGTAAACGGCGTTCATGCCGGCCAGGTTCGACGGGTCGGAGTTCAAATTGGCTTCGAGCGAAT
>DOTC01000057.1 GCA_003513855.1 Deltaproteobacteria bacterium
CCAGAGCCAGAGCACGAGCAACCCGGTCTCCTTCTGCGACAAGGCGGCCATCGAGGCGCTCAACGGCCCGCACGATTTCCTGAAGGAGTGGGTGGCCGAGTTCGACCGTCGTCGTCGCACCATCGTGGACAGGCTCAACAGGATCCCCGGGGTGTCCTGCCTTCTGCCGCAGGGTGCGTTCTACGTCTTCCCCAACTTCTCCCGGGTGTACGGGAAGAAGACCCCGTCGGGCAAGATGATCGACGGCTCTTCGTCTCTCGCGGCCTATCTGCTGGAGGAGTACAAGGTCGCTTCCGTCCCGGGCGTGGCCTTCGGGGACGACGCCTGCCAGAGACTGTCGTACGCGACCGCGATGAAGACGATCGAAAAGGGGATCGACCGGATCGAGCAGGCTATCGGGAAGCTGGCCTGATGGCCTCCCTCTAAAAGGGCCGCTTCCCCGTCTTCCGGAAACGGAAATAGTCGGCCAGGATCGCCGCGTGGTCGAACGCGAGGGGGGCGGGCAGATTTTTCTCTTCGAACAGGCCCGCCTCCGAGGCGTCGTCCCCTCCCGACGGCGTCCCCTCCGCCGTGGCGACGTAGACGGTCGAGATCGTGTGGCGGCGGGTGTCCCGCGCCGGGTCGGAATAGACGCCGAGCAGGGCAGTGAGAGTCACGGGAAGCCCCGTTTCCTCGAGGGCTTCCCGGACCGCGGCCTCTTCCGCCCGTTCCCCCGGATCGATAAACCCCCCGGGGATGGCCCATCCCGGGGGAGGGTGCTTTCTCCGGATGAGAACGATTTCCTCCCCGATTTCGATGATGACGTCCACGGTGGGGACGGGTCCGCGGTTCACCGGTTCCTCCGGAGACGGGACAGGGTGCGGGTCTCCTGCCGGGTGCGCGGAAGCCCGCCCGGAAAGGGCGTTGGGCAATGAAAACGGGTCATGTTGTGTTATAAAGTGTATATGAATTTCGCCACGCCCGCCGCCATATTCGTCTCGTCCTTCCTCATCGCCCTTTCGGGAGCCCTGATGCCGGGGCCGCTCCTGGCCGTGACCGTCCGGGACACGAGCCGGCAGGGGTTCCTGGCCGCGCCGCTTCTCGTCCTGGGGCACGGGATCCTCGAGGCCGGACTGCTCGCACTCATCCTTCTCGGGCTGGCGGAGTGGGTCAAGGGGGAGGTGGCGACGACGGTGATCGCCCTGGCCGGTGGGGGAATGCTTCTCTGGATGGCGGGGGGGATGGCGCGCGAGGTCCGCACCCTGCGGCTCGATGTGCGGAGAAGGGAGACGGACCCCGAACCGGCGCGGAGGCGTCGCGGCGGGCTTGCGGGGCTGGTGCGTCCGGTCCTTTCCGGCGTCGTGGCGTCGATCTCGAATCCCTACTGGACGATCTGGTGGGCCACGATCGGCCTCGGGTACCTTGTCATCTCCCGAAAGCTCGGAGCGGCGGGGATCGCCCTGTTTTTCGCCGGGCACATCCTCGCCGATGCCGTCTGGTACCTGTTCATCGGGTTTGCGGTGTCCGCGGGGAGAAGCCGGTTCACCGACCGTGTCTACCGGTGGATCGTGGGGTCCTGCGCCCTGTTCCTCTTCATCTTCGCGCTTTCGTTCGGGTATTACGGCGTGACCAGGCTCTTCCGTTTGCTGTGATCCGCATTCCGCGGGGAGGAGGCGTATCGGGATGAAGGCGGTCGTGATGGCCGGCGGGTTCGGGACGAGGCTTCGCCCGATCACGGAAAAGCTTCCGAAACCGATGGCGCATGTCGCCAACCGGCCGATGATGGAGCATGTGGTGCGGCTTCTCGAGCGCTCGGGGATCGTCGACCTGGAAGTGCTCCTGTACTTCTACCCCGAAAAGATCACCTCCTATTTCGGGGACGGGTCCCCCTGGGGCGTCCGGATGCATTACATCGGCGCGGAGGCCGATTACGGAACGGCGGGAGCCGTCAAGAACGCCGAGTCCCGGATCGACGGCACGTTCCTCGTCATCAGCGCCGACATCATCACCGATTTCGACCTCTCCCGGGCCATCGCGTTCCACCGGGAACGCAAGGCCGCCGCCACGATCGTACTCACCCGCGTCCCCAATCCGCTCCAGTACGGGATCGTCATCACGGAGGATGACGGACGGATCGTCCGGTTCCTCGAGAAACCGTCGTGGGGGGAAGTCTTCTCCGACACGGTGAACACGGGGATCTACATCCTGGAGCCGGAGGTGCTCTCCCTCATTCCGGCGGGCAAGAGCTTCGACTTCAGCAGGAACCTCTTCCCGGAGATGCTGGCGAGGGGAGACCGCCTCCTGGGGTACATCGCGGACGGATACTGGAAGGACGTGGGCAACCTCGACGAGTACCTGAACGTCCACCTGGACATCCTCTCCGGAAAGGTGGGGATCATCTTCGAGGGGAAGAAGGCCGGCGACGGGAATGTCTGGATCGGCGAGAATTCCCGCGTCGACTTCACCGCCGACCTGCAGAACGTCGTGATCGGAAAGGATTGCGTCGTGGGAGGCAGCGTCTCCGCGGAGAACGTGGTGCTCGGGGACGGGTGCGTCGTGGAGGAGGGTGCGGTTCTCCAGTCTTCGGTCATTTGGCCCCGGACGATAATCCACAAGGGGGCCCGGCTCCTCGAGAACATCATCGGTTCGGACTGCGAGATCCGGGGGCGGGCCTTCCTGGCCGAGCGGGCGGTGATCAGCGATCACTGCGTCATCGGGACCGGGGCGGAGGTCAAGGCGAACGTCAAGGTGTGGCCGCACAAGGAGGTGGAGGACGGCGCGGTGCTCTCCTCGTCCCTCGTGTGGGGGGGGAAGTGGGCGCGTTCGCTCTTCAGTGCGTACGGCATTTTCGGCCTGGCCAACCACGAGATCACCCCCGAGTTCGCCGCCAAGGTCGGGGCGGCCTTCGCGGCGACCTTCGGGAAAAAGGTCGTCCTTTCCACGAGCCGTGACACCCACAAGACCTCCCGGATGATCAACCGGGCCATCATGACCGGGATGCTGTCGGTCGGGGTGGACGTCCACGACTACGGCGTCACGCCGCTGCCCGTCGTCCGGTATCTCGCCCGNNGGGAGGGGTCCACACGCGGAAGAGCCCCTTCGACGCGTCCTTCGTGGACATGAAGTTCTTCGACGACAGCGGATTGAACCTTCCCGTAGGCGTGGAGCGGAGCATCGAGCTTCTCTTCTTCCGGGAGGATTTCGTGCGCGCGGACACCGAGGAAACGGGGGAGATCTCCTTTCCCGTGGGAGGATTCGACACTTACGTCGACGGCTTTCTGAAGGCCATCGACGTCAAGCGCGTCAAGGAGAGGGGATTCCACATCGTGCTCGACCACTCCTACGGCTCCTCCGCCCTCCTCTTTCCCCGGATCCTCGGGCGGCTGGGCGTCGAGACGGTCGCCTTGAACGCCAACCTCGACGCGGCGCGGATCACGAAGACGGAGGAGGAGTTCCAACGGGGGCTTGCCCACCTGACGGCCATCTCCCGGTCCCTTTCCGCGGACTTCGGCGTGATGATCGACACCGGCGGGGAGAAGATCTTCCTCATCGACGAGAAGGGGGAGACCATCCCGGACTGGGTCGCCCTCCAGATGGTCTGCCTCCTCACCTGCAGGCGGAGGAGGTCCGGGAAGGTCGGCGTGCCCGTCACCGCCTCGCGGAACGTGGAGAAGATCGCCGCGCGGTTCGGGATGGAGGTCATCCGGACGAGGACCCTCCCTCGGTCGCTCATGGAGACGGCCGCCCGTAAGGGGGTTTCCTTCGTCGGAGACGACAGCGGGGGGTACGTCTTCCCGGAATTCCAGCCTGCCTTCGACGGCATGTTCGCGATCGTCCGGATCCTCGAGATGCTGGCAGCGGAGGGGCGCACCCTCTCCGACATGCTGAGGGAGATCCCCCCGACCGTGATGATGAAAAAGAAGATCCCGTGCGCGTGGGAGCGCAAGGGGGCCCTCATGCGAATGCTCTCGGACCATGCAGAAGGGCAGACGAGCCAGTTCATCGACGGGGTGAAGATCTTCCACGGGGAGGACTGGGCGCTCATCTATCCGAGCCAGGACGAGGCGTATTTCCACCTTTGCGTGGAAGCCGAGGACCGGAGAGGGGCGGAGGAGATCACCGCCCGCTACGCCGATCTATTCTCTACCTGGACAAAGAAGCTGTGACGGGAAGGGACCCGCTCCGGGTCTACGTGATGGAGGTGGGGCCGCTCGCGGTGAACGCCTACCTCGTGGAGCACACGGCGACCCGCAAGGCGGTCGTGATCGACCCCGGCGGCGACGGCGAGGCGATCCTCGACGAGGTCTCCGGCCTGGGTCTCACGGTGGAGAAGATCCTGCTGACCCACGGCCATTTCGACCATGTGGGCGCCGTGGGTCTCCTCCGGGAGAGAACGGGTGCCCCCGTGCACATCCATCCGGCGGATGTCGACCGGATGACGGGGGCAAGGCGCCAGGGGATGATCTTCGGCCTGTCCGTTTCCGATCCCCCCGCGCCGGACGTCCTCGTGGAGGAGGGGAACACCGTCCTCTTCGAGGACCAGGAATTTCTCGTGGCGCACACTCCGGGGCACACCCCGGGGTGTGTATCCTATATCGTGGGGAAGATGGCCTTCGTCGGCGATCTCATTTTCGCGGGTTCCATCGGGAGGACGGACCTCCCCGGGGGAGACCACGGGCAGCTGATCGAGTCGGTCCGGACGAAGATCTTCCCCCTTCCCGACGAAACGGTCCTGTTCCCGGGACACGGGCCTGCGACGACGGTCGGGGAGGAGAAACGGTCGAACCCGTTCTTTTAGCGGAGGGGAGACGCGTGGGCGTTCTGTCGGGAAAAGAGATCGTACTGGGCGTGACGGGGGGGATTGCAGCCTACAAGGCGTGCGAGATCGTCCGGGAGCTCAGGACCGAGGGGGCCAACGTCCACGTGATCCTTACCGCCTCGGGAGCCCAGTTCATCACCCCTCTTACCCTCCAGACGCTCTCCAAGAACCCCGTCGTCATGGATCTGTGGAACCTGATCTCCGAGTCGGAGATCGGGCACATCTCCCTCGCGCAGCGGGCGCACCTTCTCCTGATCGCCCCGGCCACGGGGAACATCATCGGAAAGATCCGGAGCGGGATCGCGGACGACATGCTGTCGACCGTCGTCATGGCGACGACGGCCCCCGTGGTGATCGCCCCTTCGATGAACACCCAGATGTACGAGTCGGCGGCGGTCCGGGAAAACATCGACGTCCTCCGGTTCCGCGGGTTCCGGTTCGTGGAGCCCGACGAGGGAGAGCTTGCCTGCGGGACGGTGGGCCCGGGGCGTCTCGCGCCGGTCGGCAAGATCGTCGAGATGGCGAGGATCGTCCTTGCGGAGAAGATTCTCCAGGGAAAGAAGGTCGTGGTGAGCGCGGGCCCCACCGTAGAGAGCATCGACCCTGTCCGTTTTCTCTCAAACCGGGCCTCCGGGAAGATGGGCTTCTCGCTGGCGCGCGTGGCTCTCCGGTTCGGGGCGGACGTCACGCTCGTGACCGGCCCGACCGCGCTCGAAAATCCCCATTTCATGAAAACCGTCCGCGTGCGCACCGCGGAGGAAATGCACAAGGCGGTGGAGCGGGAATCTCCGGACGCGGACGCCGTCGTGATGTGCGCCGCCGTGGCCGACTTCCGTGCCGCGAAGGTGGCACCGGCCAAGATCAAGAAGAACGAGGGCGGGTGGAAGCTCGATCTGTATCCCACCGTCGACATTCTCGAGGAGCTCGGAAGGAACAAGGGCCGACGGGTCCTCGTAGGGTTCGCGGCGGAGACGGGGGACATCGCGCAGAACGCCGTTGCGAAGATGAGGAAGAAGAACCTGGACGCCATCGTGGCCAACGACGTGTCGCGGACCGACATCGGGTTCGAGTCGGACGACAACGAGGTGCGGATCTTCTTCTCCGACGGCGAGGTCCGGGAACTGCCTCTCGCCACGAAAGAAGGGATCGCGGTCGGGGTCTGGCTGGCTCTCCACGGAAAACTGTTCGCGAGATGACGAAGCGACTCACGCGGAACATGGTTGCTTCCTACCTGCGGGAGATCGGGATCGATTATCTGCCGGTCCCGCCCCGCGGCGGGGGGAAAATCCGGGCCGCGGAGACGCCGGCCCGGGGAGGCGGGGAGACTCTCGAGGAGATCCGGGAGGAAGCCCTTTCCTGCCGCCGGTGTCCCCTCTGCAAGGGGCGGCGAACCGTCGTCTTCGGCGTCGGCAACCCCCGGGCGAGGCTTCTGTTCGTGGGGGAAGGGCCGGGGGAGGAGGAGGACCGGCAGGGAGAGCCGTTTGTCGGGGCTGCGGGAAGACGTCTTACCCAATGGATCCAGCGCATCGGTCTGTCCCGCGGGGACGTCTACATCGCGAACATCGTCAAGTGCCGCCCCCCGGGCAACCGGGCCCCCCTCCCGGAAGAGGCGGCCGCCTGCCTGCCCATCCTGCGCCGGCAGATCCGCGTTATCCGGCCCGCGGTCATCTGCACTCTCGGTGCTGTGGCGCTCAACTTTCTTCTCGGCAACAACGACCGGATCACGCGGGCACGGGGGCAATGGCGCGACCTGGACGGCATCCCCGTCCTTCCCACGTACCACCCGGCCTACATCCTGCGCAACGCCACGAGGGAACACGAGGTGCTGGCCGATTTCGATCTCCTCGCGGAGCGCCTCCGATCGGGGTGAGATGGGCGATCCTCTTCCCGCGGTAAGGGTCAGCCGGAGAGGGGAGGAACGACTCCGCTCCGGACACCTCTGGGTCTTCGGCGATGACCTTCGGGAGGTCCCGCCGGGCCTGCCGCCCGGACAGTGGGTCTCCGTGACCTCGCGCTCGGGGGAGTTCCTGGGCACGGCCACCTGCAACCTCTCGAGCAGGCTCGCGCTCCGGCTCGTTTCGCGCAGCACGGCCGCCCCCTCGAAGGCGTTCCTCGCGGAGGGGATCCGACGGGCTCTCCTTCGGCGGGACGAGGCGGGACTGGGGAGCCTGGAAGCCCTGCGCCTCGTGTATTCCGAGGGAGACTTCCTCCCCGGTCTCGTCGTCGACCGCTTCGGGGCCGTCCTCTCCGTGCAGATCCAGACGGCCGGGATGGAGATCCTCCGGCAGGAGATCGTGTCGGCTCTCGACGAGGCGCTTTCCCCGCGCCTTCTCTATGAGCGGTCCGAGGGCGGCCCCCGAAGGCTCGAGGGACTGCCGGAGAGAAAAGGGATGCTTGCGGGGTCCGGGCCTCCGCAGGAGACGGTCACTTTGGACGGATGCCGCTTCCTCGTGGATGTCGAGGGGGGCCCGAAGACCGGGTTCTTCCTGGACCAGAGGGAGAACCGGAAGATCGTCCGCGGACTCGCGGGGGGGAGGTCGGTGCTCGACGGGTTCTGCTCGACCGGAGCGTTCGGGGTGTATGCGCTGGCGGGGGGCGCGTCGAGCGTTCTCGCGGTCGACATCTCCGGGGAGGCGGTGGCCGCGGCATCCGGCAACGCCGCCCGGAACGGCCTCGGGAGCCGTTGGGAGGGCAGGGAAGGAAATCTCTTCTCCGTGCTGCGGGAGCTGGCGGAGCGCGGACGCAGGTTCGACCTGGTCATCCTCGACCCCCCCTCCTTCGCCAAATCGCGGGAGGGGAGGGAGGGGGCGCTCCGGGGATACCGGGACATCAACCGGCTCGGCTTCTCCCTCCTCACTCCGGGCGGGGTCCTCGCCACCTCATCTTGCACGCAACTGATCGATGTGGCCAAATGGAATGAGGCGCTCCGGGACGCGGCCGCCGATGCCCGGGTGGACGTGCACGTTCTGGCCAGAGGGGGGCAGTCCCCCGACCACCCGGTCCTTCTCGGGGTGCCGGAAACCGAATATCTGAAGTTTGCCGTGTTGCGCACGAGGGGAACGTGAGCCCGTTTGGTACCGCAACGAGATCCCCGGGCGGCTGCGCCGTCTCTTCCGGAAGGCGGCGATGCTTCCTGCGGTCGCTTTCTTTGCTTCTGCTGCTTGCCGTGACTTGGGGCGCAGGAGGATCGCTGGCCGACGACCCCGGGCCGGTGATCGTGGCGACGATCGCCTCGTCCATCAACCCCGTCACCGCCGATTTCCTGTCTTCCGTCATCGAGCGTGCCGAGAAGGAAACAGCGACGCTTCTCGTCGTGGAGCTGGACACCCCCGGGGGTCTCGACACCGCCATGCGCCAGATGGTCCAGGAGATCATCCGGACTCCGGTCCCGGTTGCGGTGTACGTGTCTCCCTCCGGCGCCCGGGCCGCTTCCGCGGGGGTCCTGATCACGCTGGCGGCGGACATCGCCGCCATGGCGCCCGGGACCAACATCGGGGCGGCGCACCCCGTCGGAATGGGGGGCGGGGGCATGGACAACACGATGGCGAAAAAGGTGGAGAACGACGCCGCCGCCTACGCGCGGTCCCTCGCGGAAAAGAAGGGACGGAACGGAGAGTGGGCCGAAATGGCGGTCCGCGAGAGCGCCTCTCTCACGGAAACGGATGCCAAAAAGAAGAATGTGATCGATCTCATCGCTCCGTCGCTGTCCGCCCTGCTGACGGCCGTCGACGGACGGGTCATCGAGAAGAACGGGAAAACGATCACCCTTCGGACGAAGGACGCTTCGGTCACCCGCATCCCGATGGGCCTGCGGCACCGCGTGCTTTCGGCGCTGGCGGATCCCAACATCGCCTATATCCTGATGATGATCGGCATCTACGGGATCTTCTTCGAACTGTCCAACCCGGGGGCGGTCTTCCCGGGCGTCGTGGGCGGCATCGCCCTGATCCTCGGATTTTACTCCCTGCAGACGCTCTCGGCCAGTTACGCGGGGTTCCTTCTCATCGCGCTCGCGCTGATCCTGTTCATTCTCGAGATCAAGATCGCCTCCCATGGAGCCCTGACCATCGGGGGAATCATCTCCCTCGTGCTCGGAAGTCTCATGCTGTTCCGGTCCTCGGTGGACCCGTACCTTCGCATCTCCTGGGGGGTCATTCTCGCGATGGTCGGCATCTCCGCGGCGTTCTTCGGGACTGTCGTCACCCTCGCGGTGCGCAGCCAGCTGCGCAAACCCGAGACGGGGCCGGAGGGGCTGATCGGGGAGACCGGGGAGGCCATGGGGGACTTCACGGGGAAGGGAAAGGTATTCGTCGTCGGGGAGCTGTGGGATGCGGAGTGTCCCTTTCCCCTCCGGAAGGGCGACAAGGTGACGGTCGTGCAGCGAAAGGAAATGACGCTGGTCGTGAAGCCGCAGGAGATGTCCCGCTGAACCCGGCGGCACCATCCTCAGAGGAGGTAGCGCAGAATGATCCCCTACGTTGCGATTCTGGTCATCGCGGTCCTGTTCCTGTACAGCGCGATCAAGATCCTGAACGAGTACGAGCGGGGCGTGATCTTCCGGCTGGGACGGGTGATCGGTGCAAAGGGACCCGGGCTGATCATCCTCATCCCCATGATCGACAAGATGGTCAGGGTGGATCTTCGGGTCGTGGCGATGGACGTCCCGCCCCAGGACGTGATCACGCGGGACAACGTCTCCGTCAAGGTGAACGCCGTCCTCTACTTCCGCGTGCTCGACCCCAACCGGGCGATCATCAGCGTCGAGAACTACCTGTACGCCACCTCGCAGCTCGCGCAGACGACGCTCCGGTCGGTGTGCGGGCAGGCCGAGCTTGACGACCTTCTCGCCGAGCGGGAGAAGATCAATACGCACATCCAGGAGATCCTCGACAAGGACACGGATCCGTGGGGCATCAAGGTGGCGAAGGTGGAGATCAAGCACATCGACCTTCCGCAGGAGATGCAGCGCGCCATGGCCAAACAGGCAGAGGCGGAGCGGGAGCGACGCGCCAAGATCATCGGGGCGGAAGCGGAGTTCCAGGCGGCGCAGAAATTGACCGATGCGGCCCAGATCATCGGCGAGCAGCCGATCGCGCTTCAGCTGCGGTACCTCCAGACGTTGCGGGAAGTGGCGACGGAGCACAACTCCACGACCCTCTTCCCGATCCCGATCGATCTGTTCAAGCCCTTCCTGAAGCTGGCGGATGCCGCCGACAGGGCGGCCGCACCCGACAGGGCCCAGAAGAAAGAGGAGGGCGGGGCATAAGGACCACCGCAAGCAGCAAACCGTTTGCCGGGAAACGGGGCGCGGGGTTCACCGCGCTCCTTCTCGTTTTCGCGGCCGGGGCCATCCTCCTGAACGCGTGCGCCGCTCCCGGTCCGCCCCGGCGCGGCGAACTTCCGCCCGCGCCTCCCCCACCGGCCGCGCCGTCCCCGGGGATCTCCCCTCCGGCTCCGCCTCCCGACTCCCCCCCCGAGGCGGCGGTGACCCGCCCCGTGCGCGTCAGGATGGAAGGGATCCCTTCCGTGCTCCTGCTCCGGGGCGACGGGATCCGGGCCTGGAGCGCAGGAGGCAGCCTGCTCGCGGCCGAAAACGACAGTGTTTTGCTCTCGGCGGCAGGAGACAGGATCACGTGGGGGGGGGTGATGATGCTCGACTCCCCGATCGACGTCTTTGCGCCCGGCGGCCTGCTGCTGGATGGAAGGCGCCTTCCCGGCAGGATCCGCGTTTCCGCCCGAAACGGCGAGATCCGGGTTGTCGCGGTCGTTCCGCTGGAGGAGTACGTCGCCGCCGTCCTGTCGCGCGAAGCTTCCCCCTCCTTTCTTCCCGAGGCGCTTTCCGCCCTCGCGGTGGCAGTGCGGACCTACACCCTTTCGGCCATGGCCTCCCCCCGGGACCCGGACTACGACGTCGTGGCGGGAGTGGAGGACCAGGTGTTCGAGGGCGTCGAGGGGGTCGGTCCAGGTTTCCGCGCTGCTGCGGCGGCGACACGCGGGGAGGCTCTCTATTACGGCGGCGGGCTGGCACGCACGGTCTACCACTCGACCTGCGGGGGAAGGACGGAGAGCTCGGTCTACGCCTGGGGGACGGATCTCCCCTACCTGAGATCCGTAGTGTGCGAGGACTGCAGGAAGAGCCCGGTCTGGCGGTGGGAGTACCGGATGGGACGGGAAGAGGGACGCCGGGTCGCCCTCGCCCTGGGGGTGCGGGCGGGAAACGATCTCGGGTTCGTGATCGCGGGACGGACGCCTACGGGGAGGGCCCGCCAGGTGCGCCTCACCTCCGGCGGCGTCACGCGGGAGTTGAAGGCGGCGCTGTTCCGGAAAGCGGTGGGATACAGGCAGATGAGGAGCCTGTGGGCGGAGATCGTGCCGGTCGGCGACGGTTGGCTGTTCACGGGAAACGGGTACGGCCACGGGGTCGGAATGTGCCAGTGGGGGGCCAACGGCATGGCGGAACGCGGAGCATCATACCGGGAAATCCTCGCGCGCTACTATCTGCTCACCCGCGTTGCATCTCTCCCCGGCAGTCCCGGCCCGCTTGCAGGAAGTGCGGGGGGGGGATTCTGAAGACCGACCTCCTTTCGTATCCGCTCCCGGAGCACCGGATCGCCCAGTTCCCCGCCCCCCGGCGCAGGGATGCCCGCCTGATGGCCGTCTGCCGGGCAACGGGGAGGGTCACCCACCACCGGTTTGCGGACCTGTGCGGATTTCTCCGGGGGGGGGATCTCCTCGTCGTGAACGACACGAAGGTCATCCGGGGCCGCCTTCGCGCCCGAAAGGAAACCGGGGCGTCCGTGGAGATCTTCCTGCTGGCCCGGCGGGACGGAGGGGAAGGGCGGGGCGAAACGTGGGAGGCGCTGGCGCGCCCCTCCCGAAGGCTCCGGGAGGGGATGACGTTCGCCGTGGGGGAGGGGCTCTGCGTCACGCTCCTGGGCAGGGAGACGGGGCGGTGGGTCGTGCGGCTGAGCGCGGACGAAGCCGTTCCCGCGGCCCTCGAACGCGCGGGGGAGGTCCCCCTTCCTCCCTACATCCGGCGGTCCCCGGGCGACCCGCCGGATTCGTGCGACGCGGAGCGGTACCAGACGGTGTATGCCGTGCACCCGGGGTCGGTGGCCGCCCCGACCGCAGGGCTTCATTTCGACGGGGAGATGCTCGACGAGATCCGGGGCCTCGGCGCCGAAGTCGCCACGATCACCCTTGCGGTCGGGTACGGGACATTTTCCCCGATCCGGACGAAGGAAGTAGAGTCCTACAGGATCCATGCCGAGCCTTACCGGCTCTCCCCCGGCACGGCGGCGGCGGTTGCCGCGACACGGGAACGGGGGGGCCGGGTCATCGCGGTGGGTACGACGAGCGTCAGGGTCCTGGAAACGTGCGCGCGCGAGGACGGTCGGGTGAACCCCTCGGAAGGGATGACCAGACATTTCATCTATCCGGGGTACCGGTTCCGCGCCGTGGATGCCCTGGTCACCAATTTTCACCTCCCCCGGTCCAGTCTGCTTGCGCTCGTCATGGCCTTCGCCGGCGTGGAGCGGATTCGCGAGGCTTACCGGTGTGCGGTGGAGCACGGGTACCGGTTTTTCAGCTATGGCGACGCCATGTTCATCCGGTGAGAGGGGAGGATGCCGCTCCGGTTCCGGATAGAGGCGAAGGACCGTTCGACGGAAGCCCGGACCGGCGTGGTGTCGACGGAGTGCGGGGAGATCCGGACTCCGGCGTTCCTGCCCGTCGGGACGGCGGCAGCCGTCAAGGGAGTCTGGCCGTCCCAGCTGAAAGAGATGGGATACGAATGCGTCCTCGCCAACACCTACCACCTCTATTTGCGGCCCGGCCACGAACGGATCCTCCGTCTCGGCGGGATCCACCGGTTCATGGGGTGGGACCGCCCGGTCCTGACCGACAGCGGAGGGTACCAGGTCTTTTCCCTGAGTGCCCTCCGTACGGTATCCGACAGTGAAGTCACGTTCCGGTCGCACATCGACGGGTCGAGGCACGTTCTCACGCCCGAAATCGCCGTGGGGATCCAGGAGGCGCTCGGATCCGACATCCGGATGGTCCTGGACGAGTGCGTGGAGTACCCGGCCGGGCGGAGGGAGGTGGAAGAGTCCGTGCGCAGGACGTCTGCGTGGGCGCGCCGCAGCCTTGCCGTCTCGCGGAGGGAGGAGGGGGGTCTGTTCGGCATCGTGCAGGGGGGGATGGACCCCGGCCTCCGGAGACGAAGCGCCGAGGAGATATGCGCTCTCCCGTTTTCCGGGTACGCCATCGGCGGGGTGAGCGTGGGAGAAGGGAAGGATCTCCTGCGGGAGACCGTGGAGTTCACCGCGCCCCTTCTCCCCGCGGAGAAGCCGAGATACCTGATGGGGGTCGGAACGCCCGGGGACATCCTGTTCGCGGTGGCCCGGGGGGTGGATCTGTTCGACTGCGTGCTGCCCACGAGGAACGCCCGGAACGGGATGCTCTTCACCTCGGACGGACCGATGTCGATCAAGCAGGCACGCCACGCCGACGATTCCCTGCCTCCGGACGAGGCGTGCGAATGCCTCACCTGCCGCACCTTCTCCCGCGCCTACCTCCGGCATCTCTATCTCCAGAAGGAGATTCTCTCCTCCATGGCCCTGACGGTGCACAACCTGCACTATTACCGGAGGTGGATGGAGCGGATCCGCGAGGCAATTTCTGTTGGAAATTTGGAACATTTTATGAAAGAATCACCCGATTCAGGTGGTGAATAGCAATTCGGGGAGGTCGATCGGCATGTTCTCTACAGGGCTGGCCTATGCTTTGGGTGCGAAAGGCGATGGGGCGGGAAGCGGGCTTACGGGCATCATCCCCCTTCTCCTCATGTTCGTGGTCTTCTATTTCATCCTGATTCGCCCCCAGCAGAAGCAGGCGAGAAAGCACCAGGACTTTGTCAAGAACCTCAAGACGGGAGACCGGGTGGTCACGTCCGGCGGCCTCCACGGGCTGGTGACGGGGCTGACGGATACGACGGTGACGCTCGAGATCGCGGACAAGGTCCGCGTCAAGGTGACGCGCAGCGCTGTCGCAGGGTCGGGCCAGGAAGCGGCCACCTCCGAAGCGAAGACGGGATAGGAAGACGTCGAGAAGGCGACCAAAGGAGCACCGGTAAGACCATGTGGAAGAGCATCGGGTGGAGGACCACCCTGATCGCCGTCCTGACGGCGGCGTCCCTCGTTCTCGTTCTGCCGAGCATGACCGACATCCTTCCCTCTGTCTGGATGGAGAAGAGCCCGAAGATTCACCTGGGGCTCGATCTCCAGGGGGGGGTCTTCCTGCGGCTCGCCGTGGAGATCGACAAGGCGATCGAAAACACCAACATGAGATACGCCGACGACGCCCGCGCGATTTTGCGGGAGAAGGGGATCCCCGTTCTGGCCATGGCGAAGGACGGGATCAGCGGCTTCTCGCTCACCCTCCCCCCGGGGGAATTCGCCGACCGCGCCCTGAGGACGCTCAAGGAGGAGGCGGGATCGATCGACTACACGCTGGGGTCGGTGACCTCGTCCGGAGCCGCGGTCCGGGGCGGGATGACGGAAAACGAGGTCAAGGCGATCCGGGCGAACGCCGTGTCGCAGGCGGTCGAGACCATCCGCAACCGGATCGACCAGTTCGGCGTGCGAGAGCCGCAGATCGTCGCGGAGGGGGAGGACCGCATCGTTGTCCAGCTTCCCGGCGTGAAGGACCAGCAGCGCGCGATCGAGCTGATCGGAAAGACCGCCCTGCTGGAGTTCAAGCTCGTGGACGAAGGGGCAAGCGTGGAGGAGGCGCTGAAGGGGAGCCTCCCCGACGACGACCAGCTGCTCTACGAGAAGAATATCGATCCCCAGACCGGCCGCGTCGACAGAAGGCCGATCGTGGTCAAGAGGCGCGCGGTTCTCACGGGGGATTCGATCAAGACCGCCCGGGTCAATTTCCAGTCCCAGCGGGGTGGGGCGTACGTGGGGATCTCCTTCGACAACCGGGGCGCCCAGATCTTCGACCGGGTGACCGCGGAGAACGTGAAGCGGCGGCTGGCGATTGTGCTCGATGACACCGTCTACTCGGCGCCCGTGATCCAGGAACGGATCTCCGGCGGGGAGGCGCAGATCACCGGTTCCTTCACCCCGGAGGAGGCCTCCGACCTCGCCATCGTCCTGAGGGCGGGATCGCTCCCCGCGCCGGTGAAGATCATCCAGAACGTGTCCGTGGGGCCCTCGCTCGGCCGCGACTCCATCCAGAAGGGGATCCGGGCAGCGATGATCGGGGCGGCCCTCGTCGTCGGGTTCATGCTGTTCTACTACCGGTTCGCCGGCATGATCGCGGACGTGGCGCTGGTCTTCAACATCCTGTATCTGCTTGCGGGGATGTCCATCCTGGAGGCGACGCTTACGCTTCCCGGAATCGCGGGAATCATCCTCGCCATCGGCATGGCGGTCGACTCCAACGTCCTCATCTTCGAGCGGATCCGGGAGGAGCTGCGGTCGAAAAAGACGGTGCGGGCCTCGATCGACGCCGGGTACGACAAGGCCTTCTGGACCGTCGTCGACTCCCACGTGACCACGCTGATCACCGCGATGATCCTGTTCCAGTTCGGAACCGGACCGATCAAGGGATTCGCCGTGACGCTCTCGATGGGGGTGGCCATCAACCTCTTCACCGCTCTCGTCTGCACGAAGGTCGTGTTCGACTACCTCAATGCGAGGCGGCCGATGCAGGCGCTGAGCATCTGACAACCCCGTCGAAGGACGGAAGAAAAAACGCACGGGGGACACCATACGACGATGTTCGAGATCATCAAGAACACCACCATCGATTTCATGCGTCTCAAGAAATACGCGTTCTTCTTCTCCGGGGCGGTTGTCGCGTTCGGCCTGTTCGCCGTCTTCCAGATCTATTCGGGCCGCGCGAACCTGGGGATCGACCTCGCGGGAGGAACCTCCCTGCAGGTGCGATTCGAGCAGCAGGTCCAGATGGATCAGGTCCGGAAAGTACTCACGGCCGGCGGGTTCCCCGAAGCGAGCCTTCAGTCGGTTCCCGAGGAGAACATCTATATCATCAAGGTGAGCGCAAAAGGGGAAGAGGAGAAGATGGTGGGGGAGAAGGTCGTGAGTCTCCTCCGGCAGGGTTTCCCCTCCAACCCGCAGACCGTGGAGAGCATTGCCGAGATCGGTCCGGCCATCGGGAAGAAGCTGCGGACGGACGCCCTCTTCGCCCTGGCCGTCTCCGCCACGGCGATCATCCTCTACCTCGCCTGGCGCTTCGAATTCAAGTTCGGCGTGGCGGCGGCTCTGGCGACCTTCCACGACGTCATCATGCTCGTGGCGATCTTCTACCTGCTCGGGCGGGAAATGGACCTCCTCTTCATCACCGCCCTCCTCACCATCGGGGGGTATTCGCTCACCGACACCGTCGTCGTCTTCGACCGGATCCGGGAGAACATCCGCCTCCGGAAGAGAACCACCTTCTCGGAGACGATCAATCTCAGCGTGAACGAGGTGCTGAGCCGCACCGTGATCACCTCGCTCACTACCTTCATGGCGTGCATGGCGCTCCTCCTGTTCGGCGGCATTGTCCTGAAGGATTTCTCCCTGGCCCTGGCCCTTGGCATCATCATCGGGACCTACTCCTCCGTCTTCGTCGCCAGTCCGATCGTGGCGATGTGGCGCGGCGAAAAGATGGTCCAGGTGAAAAGGTAACACCGGGGGTTGGCGGGCCGGGCCGCAAGACGTTGGTTGCTCCGCTCGCCGGAGGAATCGCACGTACGGGACATTCGGGAAGGAACCGGGTTTTCGGATGTGGCTTCCCGGATCCTGGTCAACCGCGGGATCTCCGATCCCGGTGAGGCAGACAGGTTTCTCAACGGTACCCTGAACGACCTCTCCCCCCCCTTTCCGATGAAGGATCTCGAGAAGGCTTCGCGGCGGCTCGTGGACGCCGCGCGCGGGGGGGAGCCGATCCTGCTGTACGCCGATTACGATGCGGACGGCGCGACGGGAGCAGCCTGCCTGTTCCTCTTCCTGAGCGAACTGTTTCCGGGAGCAGACGTCCGGATCCATCAGAACCACAGGACCGTGGACGGGTACGGTCTGAAGAGGGACCACCTGGAGGCGGCCGCCCGGGTCGGCGTGAAGCTCATCGTGACCGTGGATGGCGGTGTGACCGACGAGGAAGCGATCCGGTGGGCCTCCGGGGCGGGGATCGACGTGATCGTGACGGACCATCACCTTCCCGGAGAGGTTCTTCCCCCCGGGTTTGCCATCCTGAACCCGAAGCAGAAGGGTTGCCCGTACCCCGGGAAGGACCTTGCGGGGGTGGGCGTGGTCTTCCTGCTGATGTGCGGCGTCCGCCGGCTGATGCGGGAGGAAGGTGCGTTCCCCGGGGGGGACGGACCCTCCCTCCGGAAGTATCTCGACCTCGTGGCGCTCGGCACCGTGGCGGACATGGTTCCCTTGCGGGGAGACAACCGCCTGTTCGTGAAAGCCGGTCTCGAGGAGATGCGTCTCCGCGCGAGGCCCGGCATGCGCGCCCTTTTCTCGGTTTCCGGGATTGCGCAGGAAACGGTGAACGAGACCGATCTGGCCTTCCGCGTCGGCCCTCGCCTGAACGCCGCGGGCCGAGTGGGGGACGCCACGCGCGGTTCGGAACTGCTCGTGACGGACAGTTTCGGCAGAGCCCTCCGCATTGCCGAGGAGCTCCACACGGACAATGCCTGGAGGCAGCGCGAGGAGGAACGGATCATGCGCGCGGCGCTAGCGGCTCTGGAGTCGGGGCCTCCCCTGTCCTCCCTCTCCGCGATCGTCCTTGCCGATGCCGGCTGGCATATGGGCGTCCTCGGTATCGTCGCGTCGAAGATCGCCCAGCGGTATCACCGCCCCGCCGTTCTCCTCCAGATCAACGGGGACGAGGCAAGGGGGTCCCTCCGAAGCGCGGACGGGTTCCCCCTGGTCGAAGCGCTCTCCGGGCTCTCGCCTCTCCTGACCCGGTACGGGGGGCACATGCAGGCGGCCGGCATCGCTCTGCCCGCCGGCAACCTTCCCGCCTTCCGGGAAGGGCTGGACCGTGCCGCGAGGACGTACGCCTCGGGCAGGGACGGCGCCCCCCGCGTCGAGGTCGATGCGCGGGTACCCCTCTCCGGGATCTCCGGCAGATTCATGGAGGAACTCGAGCGGATGCGCCCGTTCGGGATGGGAAACGAGGAGCCGGTCCTGCTCGCCAGCAATGTGCGCGTCGGGAGGCGATCCCTCTTCGGAGGGGAGGGCCGGCACCTGAAGGCCGAGCTGTCGGGGAACGGATGCCGCTTCGAGGCGGTAGCCTTTCACCGGTCGGAACTGCCGTCGGGTCCGGGCGGCTCTCTCGACATCCTGTTTACCCCCCAGTGGACGTTTTTTCGCGGCGAGCGGTCGCTCCGGCTCCGGCTGATCGACGCGCGGCCCTCCCAGCTCCCGGGGGAACGCGCGATGCAAGGGTTCTAAGCTCCGTCGGGGCGGATCCGTGATCAGCTGGGGAAAGATCCGGGAGAAACTCCGCGGGGCGATCGCCGCGGATTCCGACGAGAGGAGCCTCGCGGCGGGATTCGCCGTAGGCGTGTTCTTCAGCTTCACCCCGCTGGTGACCCTCCACATGGGGCTGGCGCTGATCGTGGCCGTCGTCCTCCGGTTGAACAAGGTGACCACCATGGCGGGGGTCTGGGTGAACAATCCCTACACGATGCCCTTCGTGTTCTACGGCTGTTTCCGCCTGGGGGAATGGATCCTGGGGATGCGGATCACCCCGCCATCGTTCGAAAGCTACACGCTCCAGACGGTCCTGAAGGCGGCCGTCCCCTATGCCGCCCCCCTCTTTCTGGGCACGACGATCGTGGGGATCGCCGCCGCGGGACTGGGGTATATGGTTGTCTACCGCATCGCGGTCAAGGTAAAATCGGCGCGACGGAAAGGGATGAAATGAAGGAGGTACCTTCGTGAAGCCGTATTCGGTGAGCTTCGGCGGAATTCCCGACAAGTATTCCTCGTGGAAGAGTTCGGCATTCGTCGTCGTGCCGTTCCCGATCGATCTGACCGCAACGTACGTGTCGGGGACGCGGAACGGTCCCCGGGCGATGATCGAGGCATCCGGGCACATGGAGCTGTTCGACGAGGAGAACAAGATCGAGCCGTACCGGGCCGGGATCTTCGTCTCCACGGAGATTCCGATGCTGACCACGGGGCCGCTCGCCATGCTGAAAGAGCTCGAGAAGCGGGTGAAGGCAGTCATCCGTGCAGGAAAGTTCCCCATCGTCGCGGGGGGGGAGCATTCGGGGACGTGCGGCGCGGTTTCCGCCCTGAAGAAGAAATACGAGGATCTCACCGTCCTGCAGTTCGATGCGCACGCGGACCTGCGCGACACCTATCTCGGAACGCCCTGGAACCACGCCTGCGTGGGTCGCCGCATCGTGGACTCCGGAGCGAGACTTGTGCAGGTCGGGGTGCGCAGCATCTCGGAGGAGGAGGACCGGTTTCTGCGCCGGGCGGAAACCGTCAAGTCCTTCTACGCGTCGGAGGTAAGGGACAATCTTGCGGATGTCACGCGGGGGATCGTGAGCTCCCTCACCGGCAACGTGTACATATCGATCGACCTCGACGTCTTCGACCCGGGGATCATGCCGGCCGTGGGAACCCCGGAGCCCGGCGGCCTGGACTGGTTCGAGGTGATCGACATCCTGAGGGACGTGATGCGGGCGGACTGCACCATCGTGGGATTCGACATCATGGAGCTTTCCCCCCTCCCCGGCATCGTCGCCCCGGATTTCCTCGCGGCGAAGCTGTGCTACCGGATGATGGGGTGGATCCTCGCCAAGCGGGAAGAGAAGTAGGGGGAGACACCCGCCAAAGGAGATGTCGCCGATGTTCGTGCCTTCAAAGATATTCTTCACCAAGGGAGTCGGGCGGCACCGGGAGCAGCTGACGTCGTTCGAGCTTGCCCTTCGCGACGCGGGGATCGAGAAGTACAACCTTGTCCAGGTGTCGAGCATCTTTCCGCCCAAGTGCCGTATCATCAACAAGGAAGCGGGGATGAAGGAGCTGACCCCCGGGGAGATCGTGTTCGTGGTCATGAGCAGGTGCCAGAGCGANNAAGAAGGAGGTATGGAAGATCAGCGGGAAGATCTTCCGTTCGTTCAACATCACCCAGTCGGCGATCGTGAAGGACGAATACGCCACGGTCATCGCCGCCGCCGTGTTCGTGCTGTGAGGGAGGGCCGATGAGAGGAGCAACCATTCTCGGAACGGGACGCGCGCTGCCGCCCCGCGTCGTCACCAACGCCGAGCTGACCGCCCTGATGGACACATCGGAAGAGTGGATCGTGCAGCGCACGGGGATCCGGGAACGGAGGTTCGTCGATCCCGGTACGGGCGCCTCGGACCTGGGCGCGGAGGCGGCGCGCGTGGCCATCGAGCGCGCGGGACTCACGCCGAAGGAGATCCAGTTCCTCGTCTTCGCCACCCTCTCGCCCGACCTGTTCTTCCCGGGCTGCGGGGTGCTCGTGCAGGAAAAGCTGGGAATGGACACGATCGGGGCTCTCGACGTCCGCACCCAGTGCACCGGATTTCTCTACGGGCTGTCGGTGGCCGAGGCGTACGTCAAGGCCGGGTTCTACGACCACGTCCTCGTCATCGGGGCGGAGGTGCAGAGCACCGGCCTGGAGTTGAGCACGGCGGGGAGGGACGTGTCCGTCATCTTCGGGGATGGTGGCGGCGCGGTGGTCGTCGGCCCCTCGGAGCCCGGGAAAGGGATTCTGTCCTCCCACCTTCATTCGGAGGGGAAGCATGCCCGCGAGCTCATGGTGGAGGCGCCGGCTTCCATCGAGCATCCGCGGATCAGCAAGCAGATGATCGATGACCGGAGACATCTGGGGTTCATGAACGGACGATCCGTGTTCAACCACGCGGTGCGGCGCTTCCCCGAGGTGATTCACGAGGCGCTCGCCGGGAACCGCATGAGCGTGTCGGACCTGTCGGTCGTCATCCCGCACCAGGCGAATCTGCGGATCACCCAGGCGGTGGCGAAGTCCCTCGGCGTTCCCCCGGAGAAGGTGTTCTCCAACATCGAGAAGTACGGCAATACCACCGCCGCCTCCGTGCCGATCGCCCTCGACGAGTGCGTCGAGGAGGGGATCATCCGGGAGGGGGACATCGTCTGTCTCGCCGCATTCGGGTCGGGGTTCACCTGGGCCTCGTCCCTGATTCGCTGGTGACCGGGGGACCCCTGCGCGGCCGGATCAGGGACCTGGCGCCCGGGGACCTCGATGGCGTCATGGCCATCGAGCAGGAATCCTTCCCGACCCCCTGGTCCCGCGCCCTCTTCGAGGAGGAAATCGGACGCACGTTTTCCGACGCGATCGTGGTCGTCGGGGAGCCGGGGGGCGAGGTGGCCGGTTATGCGATCTGCTGGACGGTCGGGGAGGAGTCCCATCTGCTGAACATCGCGGTCCGGCCGGACGCCCGGAACCGGGGAGTCGGGCGGTCCCTTCTGCAGGAGTGCATCCGGAGATCCGCCCTTGCCGGAGGACGGAGAATCTACCTCGAGGTGCGGCCGAGCAACGAACCGGCGATCCGGATGTACCGTCGGGACGGATTTCGCTTCGTCGGCGTCAGGAAAGGGTACTACACGGACACGGGGGAGGACGCGGTCGTCCTCTCGCGGGTGATCGGAGAAAAGAATGCCGATTGACCGCACGCGATTCATCACCGCNNGGGAAGATCGAATTCGTCTACAAGGTCGTGGGCAGGGGGACCGCGCTGCTGTCCGGCCTTCACCCGGGCGAACCCCTGTCCCTCACCCTTCCTCTCGGACGCGGGTTCGACCTTGAACAGGAAGGACGGTCGTACTGGCTGGTGGGGGGCGGCGTCGGGTTTTCCTCGGTCTTTCCCGCGGCGGCCGTCCTCGGACGGCGTCGTGCCCGCTTCGAGATGTTTCTCGGGGCACGGACCAGGGGGCACCTGCCGCCGAAGGAGTGGACCCCGGGGGGAAAGGAACCCGGCAGGATCCACCTCTGCACGGAGGACGGCACCGCCGGATACCATGGCCGGGTCACGGACGCTTTGCTGGAGCGGATGAAAGGGCTCTCGCAGGAATCGATCGAACGGCTTGTGATCCTCGCCTGCGGACCGAGGGAGATGCTCAGGGAAATCGCCGCCGCGGCCTCCGAGCGCAGCGTCCAGGCGCAGGTGGCGCTGGAAAACCACATGGCTTGCGGATTCGGGGTCTGCTGGGGGTGCGTCGTGACCCTGTGGGACGGCGACCGGACGGCCTACCGGCGGGTCTGCCGGGAAGGGCCGGTGTTCGACGCGCGGGAGGTCGTATGGTGACCCCCGACCTTTCCGTATCCCTGGGGGGGGTACGGGTGAAGAACCCCGTCCTGAGCGCGTCGGGGACGTTCGGATACGGCCTCGAGTTCCTGCCGTTCTACGATATCTCCCGGCTCGGGGCGATCGTCGTGAAAGGGCTGTCCCTGGCGCCCACGTCGGGAAACCCGCCCGGGCGCATTGTCGAGACGGCGGCGGGGATGCTCAACGCGATCGGCCTGCAGAACATCGGAGTGGAGAGGTTCATCGGCGATGTGGTGCCGCGCCTGGAGGACGTCGGCGCGACGTTCGTCGCGAACATCTACGGGAAGACCGTGGAAGAGTACGAGGCTCTTGCGCGCCGACTTTCGGAGGTTTCTTCCCTCGGGGCGATCGAGGTGAACGCCTCCTGCCCCAACGTCAAGGAGGGGGGGATGGCGTTCGGCGCCACCCCGGAGGGGATCGCGGACCTCACCGGACGGGTGCGCGGATGCACCGGGAAGCCTCTCTGGGTCAAGCTCAGCCCGAACGTGACGGACATCGCGGTCATCGCAAGGGCCGCCGAAGAGGGCGGCGCGGACGCCGTCTCCCTGATCAACACGATCGTCGGCATGGCGGTCGACCACCGATCGCGGCGCCCGGAACTGTCGAACGTGACGGGGGGGCTTTCCGGACCCGCGATCAAGCCGGTCGCCCTGCGCATGACGTGGGAGGCGGCAAAGGCAGTCAGGATTCCGGTGATCGGGATCGGCGGCATCCAGAGCGCAGCGGACGCGCTGGAGTTTCTCCTGGTGGGGGCTTCGGCGGTGCAGGTCGGCACCGCCAACTTCCGGAATCCCCGCGCGTGCGTCGATATCCTCGAGGGAATGGAGGCGTTCTTCCGGGAGGAGCGGATCGCAGCCCTTGCGGATTATCGGGGGGGGCTCACGCTGGAAAAAAGCCCTTGAGGTTTTCCTGCATGGGGGGTACACTTAATCCGTGATGTGGTTTTCCGGAAAGTGGGCTCAGCCCACTTTTTTTTTCGATGAACCCTGGTGAAAATCGACACGGAAAAGATCGCCGCCCTTGCCGAGGGCGTGGCGCAGGACGAACTGGTCGAGCTCATCGATGTGGAGATCGCGACGGAAGGCTCCCGCTCGGTGATCCGGGTCTTCATCGACAGGGAAGGGGGAGTCCAGCTGCGCGACTGCGTGTCCTTCAGCCGGAAACTCGGTGCGATCCTCGACGTGGAGGACCCCGTTTCGAGCCCGTACTCCCTTGAGGTTTCCTCCCCCGGGTTGAACCGGCGGCTCAGTCGACCGAAGCACTTCGCGGCATTCCGGGGGAGGAGGGTGAGGGTCTCCCTGTCGGCTCCCGTCGAGGGAAGCCGGAACTTCCGGGGGGTCCTTTTGGGCAGCGACGAGGAGGGAATCGAACTGGACAGGGACGGCAGGATTTTCCGCCTGCCGTACCGGCTGATGCGGAAGGCGAACCTGGAAGTGCCCCAGGAAGAAATTTTCGGAAAAGGAAAGAGAAGACGATGATCCTAGATATCGGCCAGATTATCAACCAGCTGGGAAAGGAAAAGGGGATCGACCGGAGCGTCATCATCGGCGCGATCAAGGACGCCCTCGAAAGCGCGGCGAAGAAGAAGTACGGAATGAACAAGCGCCTCGAGGCCATATACGACGAAGAGACGGGAGATTTCGAGGTCCTCGAGTTCCGGACGGTCGTACAGGAGGTGAAGGACCAGGAAGTGGAGATCTCGCTCGCCGAAGCCACGGAACTGGACCCCGAGGCGCGCCTGGAAGACAGCATCGGGTTCCGGATGAGCACGAAGGANNAGAACGGAGGCCGTGATGCCCCCTTCGGAGCAGATTCCGAGGGAACGGTACCGGCAGGGCGACAGGATCCGGGCCTACATCAAGGACGTGACCAAGACGACGCGCGGGCCGGAGATCCTTTTGTCCCGATCCGACCCGCGGGTGATCCTGAAGCTGTTCGAGCAGGAGGTCCCCGAGGTCTACGAAGGCGTCGTTTCCATCCTGAGCGTGGCGAGGGAGCCGGGGTTCCGCACCAAGATCGCCGTGAAATCGAAGGAAAGGGATGTGGACCCCGTGGGCGCATGCGTCGGGATGAAAGGGTCCCGGGTCCAGAGCGTGGTGCAGGAGCTCCGGGGAGAAAGGATCGACATCATCGCCTGGGACGAAGATCCCGCGAAATTCGTCTGCAACGCCCTGCAGCCCGCGGAGATCATACGGGTCCTGGTGAACGAGTCCGAGAAGATGATGGAGGTCATTGTCCCCGAGGAACAGCTCCTCCTGGCAATCGGGAAGAGGGGGCAGAACGTGAAACTGGCCTCCAAGCTCGTGGGGTGGAGGATCGAGGTCCGGGCGGAAGGGCAGGTCGAGGACGCGCTCAAGAAGGCCGAGGAGTTGTTTGCACCAAAGGAGTCCGGGGAGGATGCTCCCGAGGGGGGGGTGCCGGAGGAGACCCCGGAGGAGACGCCTCCTGTCCCGGACCAGGAAGAGGCGACGGCGGAACCCGATGCTCCCGGAACCACCGGGGACGAGGCGGGAGCGCCTTCGCCGGCGGAGGGGTCCCCGGACGTCCCGGATGCGGAGGAGATTCCCGAGGAGAAGCCGGGGGATGGCTCCGGGGCGTAGGGGTCACCGCCCGCAGCGGACATGCGTGCAGTGCAGGGCGAAGGGGGACAAGGAAGGGTTCCTCCGGGTCGCGGGGCGACCCGGGAAGGGCTGGGAACCGGATCCCGGGGCCGAACGGGCAGGACGGGGTTTCTATCTTTGCCGGGACACGGGCTGCGTCGAGGGATTCGCGAGGAGCATCCGCACGCAGAAAGGTTCCCGGCGCTTCCGCATGGGCGCGTCCGCCGCGTCCCTTGCGGATGCCCTGGAGGAGTGGCGGGAAAGATCTTGAGGGGCGGGCGCCGTCCCTCGGAGTCGTCCGATGCGGCGCCTTGTCTCCGCCGGCGATGTGACGCATCATGAAGGAGAAGCAGACCCGCAGGGGGAGTGGATGGAAAAGGTTCGCGTAAGGGATCTTGTCAAGGAACTCGGGATGAAAAGCAGCAAGGAGATCCTGCTGTTCCTCGAGCGCATCGGGGAGAAGGGGAAGTCGGCGTCGAGCAACATCGAGGGCGACCTGATCGAGAAGGTGAGGGGCCACTTCCGGACGGGAGCGCCGCCTCCGCCCCCCCGGGAGAAGCCGCTCGAGGTGACCCACGCGGACGGGACGATCGAGCGCAAGTCGAGACGGGTGGTGCTGCGCCGGAGCGCGCCCGAACCGGAAATTCCCGCCGAACCGCCACCCCCTTCCCCGGAAGAGGTGACCGCAGCGGAGGAGACCGCGTTGCCTTCTGCCGCCGCCCCGGAAGAGGTCCCCGGAGTTCCTGCGGAACCGCAGCCCCCGGTGGCGGAGGAAGAGAGCGCGGCGGAGCCTGCGATCCGCGTGGTGGAAGCACCGCCCCCCTCGAAGGCCGAGGAGGAGCGGAGAGAGAAGGAGAAGAAGTGGAAGAGGGCGAAACCTCTTGAGAAGAAGGTCCAGAAGGGGGTGCTGAAGAAGCACATCATCCAGGAGATCGTCGAGGAGCCCGAGGGCCCCGTCGCCGTCGACGAGAAACCGCCGCCCGAGGCGGCGGTGGTGCGCCACTTCCAGCCGGTTCGCGTCCAGAAGAGGAGAGGAAGGCCCGCCAGGGAGAAGAAAGCCCCCTCCAGCCTCCCGCCCAAGGCGAGCAAGCGCGTTTTCAAGATCGAGGAAGTCATCACCGTCGGGGATCTGGCCCACCGGATGGGGGTCAAGGCGGGCGAAGTGATCAAGCGGCTGATCGAGATGGGAATGCCCACCACGGTGAACCAGCTTCTCGACGCCGACGCGGCGGGCATTCTTGCCCAGGAGTACGGGTTCGAGGTGGANNGACGACGGCGTCATGCCCCAGACGGTGGAGGCGATCGACCATTCCAAGGCGGCGCACGTCCCGATCGTCGTCGCGGTGAACAAGATCGACAAGTCCGGGGCGCAGCCGGACCGGATCCGGCAGCAGCTTTCCGAGCACGGGCTGGTCCCCGAGGAGTGGGGCGGCCAGACGCTCTACGCGAACGTCTCCGCGAAGATGAAAACCGGGATCGAGTCCCTTCTCGAGCTCATCCTTCTCCAGGCGGATATCCTCGAGCTCAGGTCGAATCCCCGAAAGCATGCCCGCGGTTCGGTGATCGAGTCCCGGATCGAGAAGGGGCGAGGGGCCGTCGCCACGGTCCTCGTGCAGGACGGGACCCTGAGGGTCGGGGACCCGGTGGTCACCGGGACGCATTACGGGCGGGTGCGCGCCCTGATCAACCACAAGGGAAAGCGGCTTGCGGAGGCTCTCCCGGGGACGCCGGTAGAGATCCAGGGGCTCAACGGGATTCCCGAGGCCGGTCTCAAGTTCGCCGTCCTCGAGGACGAGCGGACCGCCCGCCAGATCGCGATGCACCGTCTGGAAAAAGAGCGGGAAAAAGTCATCGCCCGGCCCCGGTTCAGCCTCGAGGAGCTCCACCGGCGGATCGAGGAAGGCGAACTGAAGGGGCTCAACATCATCCTGAAGACGGACGTGCAGGGGTCGCTGGAAGCGCTCCAATATTCGCTGAACAAGCTCTCCGGGGAGAAGGTCAAGGTGAACATCATCCACGCGGGAGTCGGCGGGATCTCCGAGTCCGACGTGATGCTCGC
>DOTC01000114.1 GCA_003513855.1 Deltaproteobacteria bacterium
TGGCCATGTTGTAGCCGGCCATCAGGGCCTTCTTGTTCATCTCTTCCGTCCCCTTCGGCACGCGGGACAGAACGGCCTTCTCCACGGACTCGATCTTCACCTTCCCGGTGATCGCCGCGATGGCTCCGGTCGCGACGATATTGGCGACGAAGGATTTCCCGATCTCCTCGGAGGCCGTCCGGATGATGGGCATCTTGATCACCTGGAAATCCCCCTCGGGGATATCGCGGACGAAATCCTCGTCCACGAGGAGGATTCCGTTCGGTTTGATGTCCTTGTAATACTTGGTGCACGATTCCTGCGTGAGCGAGAGCTGGAGATCGATCCCCAGGGCCTTCGGGAAATCGATGACTTCCTCGGAAATGATCACCTCCGACTTGGAGGCGCCGCCNNGCAAGGATCAGCCCCTGGCCCCCGGAACCGGAAAAGCGAATCTCGTAACGGTCGCTCATCTCAGCCCTCCCTCCCCTCTTGCTGCTTCTGCAGACGCTCGACCATCGCGAAGTAGGTTTCGGAAAACTCCGGGGCCTCTCTCTTGTAAAGGACGCCCGTGGGGAACTTCCCGGCGCCCTGGTCGGGGGGAAGTTTTTCGAACGCGGAAAGGGGCATCGCCGACTCCTTCATCCAAAGAAGCATGTCCGTGGGGGTCCGGAACTTGTTCCGTCTCCCGTGGGTCGTGGGGCAGCCGTTGATGATCTCGAGCACCGACAACCCTTTGTGCTCAATGGCGCCGATGATCAGCCTGTCGAGAGCGGGGACGTGGTATGCCGTTCCCCGTCCCACCCAAGTCGCTCCCGCCCCCTGCGCAAGCGAGGGGATGTTGAAGGTCGGGTCCACGTTGCCGAACGGCATCGTCGTCGCCAGGTGCCCGACGGGGGTCGTCGGCGAATGCTGCCCCCCCGTCATGCCGTAGATGAAATTGTTCATCACGATCACCGTAATGTCGATGTTCCGGCGGCAGGCATGGATGAAGTGGTTCCCCCCGATGGCCGTCGCGTCGCCGTCCCCGCTGACCACGAGGACCTTCTTGTCCGGCCGGGCCATCTTCAGGCCTGTGGCAAACGGGATGGCGCGTCCGTGAGCGGTGTGCAGCGTGTTCCAGTCCACGTAGCCGGGGAGGCGGGATGCGCACCCGATCCCGGAGACGAGCGCAAGGTGGTCCTTGGGAATCCCCATCGACTCGACAGCCCGGAGGAGCGACTTGAAGACAATGCCGTATGTGCATCCGGGGCACCAGATGTGAGGCAGTTTCCCGTGCCGTATGTGCCGATCGTAGTTAAAGGCCATTATCCTACCTCCTTGATCTTCTCGAGGATCTGGGCCGGCGTGATCGGGTCGCCGTCGACGCGGAAGATGCCCTGGATTTCGCAGCGTCCCTTGGCGCACCGCTCCACCTCCAGGACGATCTGCCCCAGCGACAGCTCCGGGACGATGATCGCCTTGACGCGGGAGGCCAGCGCCGCCACCTCCTCCTCCGGAAACGGCCAGATGGTGAGCGGCCGGAAGAGTCCCGCCTTGATCCCTTCCGCCCGGGCCAGTTCCACGGCGTTCTTGCCGGACCGTCCGGAAACTCCGTAGGCGAACACGGCGATCTCGGCATCGTCGAGCATGACCGTATCGTACCGGATGATGTCCGCCCGGTTCCCCTCCACCTTGCGGAGGAGCCGAAGCTCGTCGGTGTGGATCCTTGGCGAGGCGTTCACCGGAAACCCGTCGGAGGCGTGGTTCAGGCCGGTGATATGCTGCCGGTACCCGCTGAAGAAGTCGGCGATCGGGGGAACGTCCCCCTGGGTCTCGTCGAACGGCTTGTATTCGGACGGGGGGCAGGTCGGCCGGCGGCGGTCCTCCACCGGCAGAACGCCTTTTTCCGGAATCTCGATCTTTTCCCGCATATGACCCACGATCTCGTCGAAGGCGATGATCACGGGGGTGCGGTACCTCTCCGCGAGATTGAAGGCGCGCACCGTCTCGGAGAAGATCTCCTGGACGTACGCCGGAGTCAGGCAGATGACCGGATGATCGCCGTGCGTTCCCCACTTGCACTGCATGATGTCGCTCTGGCTGGGTCCGGTCGGGACCCCGGTCGACGGTCCGCCCCGCATCACGTCGACGATGACGATCGGCACCTCGCAGAGCATCCCGAACCCGATGTTTTCCTGCTTGAGCGAAAATCCCGGCCCGGAGGTGGCCGTCATCGACTTCTTTCCCGCGAGCGAAGCGCCGATGATCGCCCCCACGGAGGCGATCTCGTCTTCCATCTGCAGGATGACCCCGCCGATCCGCGGGAGCCTCCGCGCCAGATACTCCGCCACCTCCGTCGAAGGGGTGATGGGGTATCCGGCAAAGAACGTGCACCCTGCGTAGAGCGCCCCTTCCGCGCACGCCTCGTTCCCCTGAAGCAGCTTTAAGGTGCCCACCGTCTCTCTCCTTTTGAGATGTCTTTGGTTTCCGCTACTTCTTCTTCTCGACGAAAATGGCGAAGTCGGGGCACCGCAGTTCGCACGCCATGCAGACGGTGCACTTGTCGATGTCGACCACCTTCACCGTGAACATCTCCATCCCGAGGACTTTCGTCGGGCAGAGCTTGACGCAGATCTCGCACCCCTTGCAGAACCTCGGGATGATGCTGATCTTCACCTTCTCGTTTTCCGTCGCCTCGATCTTCTCGACCGCCGTATCCTTGGCCACCATTGCCATCCTTCCCCTCCTAATGGACTTTCCTGCCAAGCCGCTGCGCCAGCGTAATCCCCAGATCCGCGGGTGTTCCGGCCACGGAAATCCCCGCTTCCTTGAATGCCCCGATCTTGTCTGCCGCGGTCCCTTTTCCCCCGGAGATGATGGCTCCGGCATGCCCCATCCTCTTCCCCTTGGGGGCCGTCTGCCCCGCGACGAAACCGACGACGGGCTTGGTCATGTTCGACTTCACGAAGTCCGCCGCCTCCTCCTCGGCCGTCCCCCCGATCTCGCCGATCAGGATCACCGCCTCGGTCTGCGGATCCTCCTGGAAGGCCGAGAGGACGTCGATGAAGTTGGTCCCGTTCACGGGGTCTCCCCCGATCCCGACGCAGGTGGACTGTCCCATCCCCAGGGCGGTCACCTGGTGGACCGCCTCGTACGTGAGCGTTCCGGACCGGGACACGATTCCGATCGCTCCCGGCTTGTGGATGTATCCCGGCATGAT
>DOTC01000084.1 GCA_003513855.1 Deltaproteobacteria bacterium
AGGACCTCTACTACCGGCTGAACGTCATCTCGGTGTACCTCCCCCCCCTGCGTGACAGGAAGGAGGATGTTCCCCTGCTCGTGGACCACTTCCTCGAACGGTTCAACATCGAGATGGGGAAGAACGTCGAAGGGGTAGCCGAGTCCGCCATGCGCATGCTCATGGACTACAGCTGGCCGGGAAACGCCCGGGAACTGCGCAACGTGATCGAGCGGGCGATGGTGGTCACGAAGGGCAGGATGATCCTCGAGGTGGACCTCAGCCTCCCGAAGACGCCGGGGGTTTCCCTTCCCAACAACCGCGGCAAATCTCTCTCCGACATGGAGAAGGAGCATATCCGACAGGTCCTTCTCGACAACCGGTGGAACATCATCCGGTCCGCCCAGGTCCTCGGGATCGACCGCGTCACGCTCTATAACAAGATCCGGAAGTATGAACTGAAGAAGGAACCGGTGTTGAATTCGTAAACTCCCCGTTGAATAATTCAACAATGCAAACGTTTGAAAAACAAACGGTAAATTCCACAACAGCCAAACTGTAGATATTCTCTACATTTTCCACCTCTTTCCCCCGACCAAGCGTTACCTCACCGATCATTGGAATCACCATGTTTTCCAGACATATACCCGACTTCCACACCCCTGAACCGATTCCGGCACGTTCGTTGCGATAAACGGGGGCAAGAGAGGAGGTGGAGAAAATGGGATACATCGTTCTCGCATTCGTATTCCTCGTCGCATGGGCATGCATGGGTTTCAGGGCGGCATGACGGATATCGCCGCGTGAAAAAGGGGTGCGCAGATGGCAGATGAAAAGTGCCCGTTCCTGGAGATGACGACGGTGACGTTCTGCAAGGCATTTCCCGTCAAGAAGATGATCCCGGTCGACCGGTCGACCTCGACCAAAGGACTGTGCCACACCGGGAACTACCGGCTCTGCTCGGCGTTCCGGGAGATCGAGGGACCAGCAACCGCAGCGGAAAGCCTGCGGGGGTTCCAGCTCCGTCCCGACTACTACTTCCATCCCCGCCACGTGTGGGTTGCCCCCGGGAAGGAAGCCGAAACCGAGGCAAGGATGGGAGTCGACGATTTTACCCAGCGGCTCGTCGGGCAAATCGACCGCGTCTCCCTCCCTGCGGAAGGCTCCGCCGTGCGGGAGAACAGCGTCAGCTTCCTGCTTCACTCCGGAAAAAGGACGGCCAGGATGGTGGCGCCGGGAGACGGCATCGTGAGAGAGATCAACAAGAAAGTGGCAGACGACCCGGGGCTTATCAACCGCGACCCCTACGAAGAGGGGTGGCTGTTCTCCATGCACCTTGCCGGGGACTGGATCCCGCGGCTGTATCACGGGGGCGTGGCGCGGCAATGGCTCGACTGGGAGGCGGAAAGGCTGCACCGGATGTTCAGCAGCGACCTGGGAATCACCGCGACGGACGGCGGGGAAGCCCTTTCGGACATCAGCAGCCGGTTGAACGAGGCCCAGTGGAGCAGGATCGTCGCCCTGTTCCTGGGATAAGGAGGTAACGGAAATGGTACTCATTCTCGTAATTGCAACGATCGCCGCCTTCCTCCTCATCGAACTCGCCTACCTGATGTGGAGAAAACGGGCGAAAGAGAGGGCCGGCGAAGCCGTTCCGGCTCTCGGGACCGTCCCCGTTCCGATTGCGCTGCCCGCGTTCCGGCTGCCGGNNAGAATCGACCGGATCGAACTCCCCCGTCCCGGCACGCGGCTCCGCCAGGGCGAGAAGGCGTTCACCGTGGTCCAGGGGAGCAAGAAGATCGACTTCGTCTCCCCGCTCGACGGGATCGTCAGCGCCGCAAACGACGAGGTGAACGCCGACACCGGGATGCTGCGGAAAGACCCGTACCAGTCGTCCTGGCTGCTCACCGCGATGCCGACCAACATCGTCCAGAACATCCGGAAGCTCAGGATCGCCGGGGACGCCGCGGCCTGGCTCGAAAGGGAGCTGATGACGTTTTTCGAGTTCATCACGCTCCACAGGGCAACGCCCCAGGAGGTGGGAGTCACGATGCCGGACGGAGGCCACTGCATCGAGGGCGTCATGGAAACGATCGACGGAGAGCTCCTGCAGCTTCTGGTCAGGAAGTTCTTCCGGTAGGGACTCCGGGGCGAACGGATCGACCTCGAAAACAGGAGGAAAACCGATGAGTGTGAACCGACGGGATTTCCTGAAACTCGCAGGCCTGACGGGGTGCACCATGCTCGCAGGCCCACCCAGGCGGTCGGAGGCGGCCGTAGCCAGCGTCGAGTTCTACGGTCTGCTGATCGACACGACGAAATGCATCGGCTGCCGGAGCTGCGAGGAGGCGTGCAACGGGGAGAACCGGCTGCCGGAGCCCGAGGTCCCCTTCTCCAGCGAAAGCGTCTTCGAAACGAAGAGGGACACCTCTCCCGGCGCCTACACCGTCCTCAACCGGTTCCCGAACGGGAAGGACCCGGACAACCCCGTCTTCGTGCGGAGACAGTGCGTCCATTGCTGCCAGCCTGCCTGCGCCTCGGCCTGCCTGACCAAGGCGATGGAGAAAACGAAGGAAGGGCCGGTCATCTACAACAAGGACCGGTGCATGGGCTGCCGGTACTGCATGATCGCGTGCCCCCAAGACATCCCGAAATTCGAGTACGGCAGCGCCCTCCCGTACATCCGGAAGTGCATCTTCTGCTACGACCGGCTGAAGACGGGGGAGCGGCCCGCCTGCGTGGATGCCTGCCCCGAGAACGCCACGATCTTCGGGACGAGGAGGGAACTGCTGGAGATCGCGAGAACCCGGATCTACGAGAACCCCGACAAGTACGTCCACCACATCTACGGGGAGCACGAGGTCGGCGGCAGCGGGACCATGTACCTCTCCGCCGTCCCGTTCGAACAGCTCGGGTTCCGGACCGACCTGGGGACGACGCCCTACCCGGAACATACGTCGGGATTCCTGTACGGCGTGCCCCTTGTCTTCGTTTTGTGGCCGTCCATCCTCATCGGCCTGAACTATCTCGCCGAAAACGGGAACAAGGAGAAAAACCATGAAAAGGAAGAGTAACGACACCGGGAGGGCGCAGAAGGCCCTCCTTGCCGTCCGCGAGTTCGCGCGGTTCCTCGCATCCGAGATGAAGCCGAAGGGGAAGATCTGGACGCCCTTCAACGTCATCAGCGGCACGATCATCGTTGTCGGGCTCGTCCTGATCGCGATCCGGTTCTACAAGGG
>DOTC01000011.1 GCA_003513855.1 Deltaproteobacteria bacterium
GCGGAGGGGGTCATCTTCCCCGCCGGACGACTGCTCGTCGCCGATGTCCTTCCGGCTTCGAACCCGCAGAAAGCGGTTCTCGTGAAGTACAAGAACGACTACGAGAAGAAGTACAAGGAGGACGCGAGCACCTTCGGCGGGCATGCCTACGACGCCTTCATGATCCTCGCGAAGGCGATCGAGAAGGCGGGCAGCACGGACAAGGAGAAGGTTCGGGACACGATCGAGAGGATGCGGGGGTTCATCGGCACCGGCGGCGTCTTCGACTTCTCGGCGGAGGACCACAACGGTCTTGATATCGACGCGTTCGAACTGCTCACCGTGAAAAACGGAAAGTTTGCCATTTACTGAAAGCAGGAAGGACGGATCGGCACGGAACTTCACCACGGGAGTATCCGCGCACGCCGCGGATACTCCCGATTTGTTGACGGGGAACGATGAACCTCGACCTGTTCCTGCAATACGTGGTCGCCGGGATCACCTACGGGACGATCTACGGGATCGTCGCCATCGGCTTCAACATCATCTACAACACGACGGGGATCATCAACTTCGCCCAGGGGGAGTTCGTCATGCTCGGCGGGATGACCGCCGTGACCCTCGGACGGTTTCTTCCCCTTCCGGCGGCCATTCTCGCCGCCGTCCTCCTCACGACGGCGGTCGGCGCCCTGATCGAGATCCTGTTCATCCGCTGGCTCCGCAGTCCCTCGGTACTGCGGATGATCATCATCACGGTCGGGCTGTCGATCCTGATCCGGGAAACGTCGCTCCACATCTGGGGGGAGAGCGTCCGGGCCCTTCCCTACTTCACCGGGACCTCGGTGACCTCGATCCGGCTGGGGGGGGTATACATCTCTCCGCAGGTGCTCTGGGTGGTCGGCATCAGCGCGGTCGTGGTGGCGATCCTGGGGGGGTTCTTCCGGTACACCCTGCTGGGGATGCAGATGCGGGCGTGCGCCGCGAACCGGGACGCCGCGCGGCTGTGCGGCATCAGCGCGAAGAACATGGTGACCTTCTCGTTCATGCTCAGCGCAGGCATCGGGGCGCTCGGAGGGTGCATCGTCTCCCCGATCACCTACGTGCAGTATGACAGCGGGGTGCCGCTGGCGATCAAGGGGTTCACGGTCGCGATCCTCGGCGGGCTGGGAAACAGCCTGGCCTCCGTCGGCGCGGGCATGCTTCTCGGGATTCTCGAGTCGTTCAGCGTCTCGGTGCTTCCGGCGGCCTACAAGGACGTGATCTCGGTCGCCATCCTGCTCGTCATCCTCTTNNCAGCTGACGATGTCCGCCTACTACTCGCTGGTCGTGCTCGGTCTCTGCATCCTCACCGGGTATGCCGGGCAGATCTCGATCGGGCACGCCGGCTTCTTCGCGATCGGGGGGTATCTCTCCGCGCTGCTGACCACCCACAACCTGTCGGCGCACGGGGGACCCGTCGTCTCGGGGCTGGCCGCGATGGGGATTCTCACGCGCCGTCCCGACTTGTACGGGGGGGAGCTGCTCACGGTCCATCCCTGGCCCGCCTGCATCCTGGCGGTCTTCGCCGCCGTCGCCGTCGCCTACGCCATCGGGGGGCCGGTCCTGAAGCTGAAAGGGCATTACCTCGCCATGGCCACGCTGGGGTTCGGCATCATCGTCTACCGGATCGTTCTCGGGACCGAGCTGGTCGGCGCGGCGGACGGGATCTACGACGTCCCGGCCTTTCCCCTGCTTCCGGGAATCGCGGTGTCCGGGAAATCCTCTCTCCGGGTGATGAACTATTATGTCGCCTGGGGATTCGTGATCCTGGGGATGGTCTTCCTGATGAACCTCGTCCGCTCCCGCGTGGGAAGGGCGCTCGCCTCGATCCACGGCGCGGAGGATGCCGCCGAGGCGATGGGGATCCCCACCGCCCGCTACAAGCTGAAGATCTTCGTGGTGAGCGCCGCTTTCGCGGCTGTGGCCGGGGTTCTTGTGACCCATTACAACGGGGGGATCGGTCCGTCGGAATCCTCCGTCATGAAATCGGTTCGCTACCTGGCGATCGTCGCCATCGGGGGGATGGCCAACCTCTGGGGGGCCCTCTTCATGAGCCTCATCCTGAACTACCTCTCGCTTCGGGGGTATTTCGGGTCCTTCGACGACGCGGTGTTCGGGGTCATTCTCATCCTGATCATGCTCTTTGCGCATGAGGGCCTCCTTCGGAGGCAGCTGCTCGACCAGATCCGGGGCGCCGTCATCCGCCGTGGCGGGGGAGACGACCCGTGAATCTCCTCTCGGTCCGGGACGTCAGCAGAAGGTTCGGCGGCATCCAGGCGGTGGACAACGTATCCTTCGACGTGCCGCACGGCGCCATCATGGCCATCATCGGCCCGAACGGCGCGGGAAAGACGACACTCTTCCACCTGATCTCCGGGTTCCTCCGTCCCGACCGGGGGTCGGTCGTCTTCGGCGGGGCCGAGATTCTGGGGCTGATGCCCCACCAGATTGCGGCGCAAGGGATGGCGAGAACCTTCCAGCAGACCCGTCTCTTTCCGAAGATGACCGTCCTCGAGAACATCCTGGTCGGCCGGCACCTCCACAGCCGGGGGGGGTTCGTGGCCTGCATGCTCCATCTGCCCTTCACCCGGAGGGAAGAGCGCGCGGTCCGGGAGGCGGGCCGGGAGATCCTGGAGTTCCTGGGGCTCTCCGGCCAGGCGGACGCGGAGGCTGTCCGTCTCTCCTACGGGCAGCAGCGCATGGTGGAGCTCGGGCGGGCGCTCGCCTGCGAGCCGCGGGTCCTCCTGCTCGACGAGCCCGCGGCGGGGCTGAACATGCGCGAGACGGCGGAGATGGGAACGCTGATCAGCAGGATCCGCGAGCGGAACGTCACCATCCTGCTCGTGGAGCACGACATGTCTCTCGTCATGGACATCTCCGACGAGATCGTCGTGCTGAGCTACGGGCAGAAGATCGCCGAGGACGTCCCGTCGGCAATCCAGCGGGACCCGGAAGTGATCCGGATCTACCTCGGGGAAGGCGATGCTTAGGATCAAGAACCTCGAGGCGGGCTACGGCCCGCTGAAGGTCCTGCGGAAGGTGTCGCTTCATATCGGATCCAGCGAGATCGTCACGGTCATCGGGGCCAACGGGGCGGGCAAGTCGACGTTCCTGAAAACCATCGCGGGACTTCTGACCGCCAGCGGGGGGGAGGTTCTGTTCGAAAAGGAGGACATCCGGAAGCTGCCGGCGGAACGGATCGTCTCCCTCGGCTGTTCGCTCGTTCCCGAAGGCCGGCAGCTGTTCGCCCCCATGACGGTCCGGGAGAACCTGATCCTCGGGGCCTGCGTCCAGTTCCGGAGAAGAAGGGAGGAGGAGGTGAAGGAGGACCTGGACCGGGTCTTCACTCTCTTCCCCCGGCTGAAGGAACGGGAGGCGCAGCTGGCCGGCACCCTCTCCGGGGGGGAGCAGCAGATGCTGGCCATCGGAAGGGCTCTCCTTTCCCGCCCCCGGATGCTTCTCCTCGACGAGCCCTCCATGGGGCTGGCTCCCCGGATGGTGCGGGAGATCTTCGCCCACATCGCCCGCCTCCGCAGGGAGTTCGGGCTGACGATCCTGCTCGTCGAGCAGAACGCGCGGGGGGCCCTCGCGATCGCCGACCGGGGGTATGTCCTGGAGACCGGGCGGATGATCCTCCAGGGACCGTCCGGGGACCTGCTGTCCAACAAAGACGTGCAGCGCGCCTATCTGGGGCGAAGCCCCGAAGAGGACGCGTAAACCAAGGAGGTGGACCGATGTACTGGGAGCCCGACAGGGAGTGCATGGGAAAGGAGGAGCTCGAACAGCTCCAGTTCGAGCGGCTCCAGTCGACGCTGAACCGCATCTATTCCCATGTCCCCGTCTACCGGAAGAAGTTCGACGCCCTGGGGATCCTGCCGGAGGACATCGGCTCCCTGGCAGACTTCTCGCGCCTTCCGTTCACCACGAAGGAGGACCTCCGGGAGAACTACCCCTATGGCCTGTTCGCGGTCCCGCTGCGCGAGGTGGTCCGGATCCACGCCTCCTCGGGGACGACCGGGGAGTCGACGGTCGTGGGGTACACCCGGAACGACGTCCGGATCTGGAGCAACCTCACGGCCCGCGTCCTCACGATGGGCGGGGTGACGAAGGACGACGTGGTCCAGATCGCATTCGGGTACGGTCTCTTCACGGGGGGATTCGGCCTGCACTACGGCGCGGAGCGGATCGGCGCCTCCGTGATTCCGGCTTCGAGCGGCAACACCCTTCGCCAGATCAAGATCATGATGGACTTCAAGACGACGGCCCTGGTCTCCACTCCCTCCTACGCGCTGCTCGTCGCGGAGACGATCCGGGAGCAGGGGATTCCCCCCGCGGCGCTCTCCCTGAAATACGGTCTGTTCGGGGCAGAACCCTGGTCCGAACGGATGCGCCGGGAGATCGAGGAGAAGCTGGGGATCGTCGCCACGGACAACTACGGTCTGTCCGAAATCATCGGGCCCGGCGTTTCGGGGGAGTGCCGGGAGCAGAACGGCCTCCACATCAACGAGGACCACTTCCTGGTGGAGGTGGTCGACCCGGAGACCCTGCAGCCGATGCCCGGAGGGGAGACGGGGGAGCTCGTGATCACGTCGCTCACCAAGGAGGCGTTCCCGATGATCCGGTACCGGACGCGGGACCTGACGAGCATCCTTCCCGGGGACTGCCCCTGCGGCCGCACCCTGCGCCGGATGGCCCGGGTCCGGGGACGGACCGACGACATGCTGATCATCAAGGGGGTGAACGTCTTCCCCTCCCAGATCGAGTCCGTCCTCTTCGAATTCGAGGGGACGGAGCCGCACTACCAGATCGTGCTCGACCGGAAGGGGGGGCTCGACGAGGTGACCGTCCTCGTCGAGGTGGGCGAGTCGATCTTCTTCGATCAGATGCGGCAGCAGAGGGGTATGATGGAACGGATCCGGAAGCGCCTGGCCCAGGAGCTCGGGATCACCGTCGAGGTCAGGCTCGTCGAGAAGAAAACGATCGCCCGCTCCGAGGGGAAGACGCGGCGCGTAATCGACAACAGAACGCTGTAGGGGGCGCCGATTGGGCACGGGGACGCTGTACATCGTGGCCACNNGGCGCACCGTCAAGATCCTCAACCGCTACGAGATCCGGACGCCCCTGTTCATCTTCCACGAGTACAACAAGGTCCGCGCCGGGGCCAGCATCCTGCGCAGGCTGCGCGACGGGGAACGCGTGGCCCTCGTGTCCGACGCCGGCACGCCCGCCATCTCGGACCCCGGGTACGAGCTGGTGAGGGGGGCGATCGGCGCGGGGGTGCCGATCGAGGTCGTCCCCGGCCCCTCGGCGCTCATCGCCGCGCTGGTGGTGTCCGGACTGCCGACCGACCATTTCACGTTCGAGGGGTTCCTGCCGGCCCGAAGGGAGAAGCGCCGGAAGGCGATGCAGGCCCTCGCCTCCGAAACGAGAACGATGATCTTCTACGAATCTCCGCAGCGGGTCGCAGCGTTCCTCCGGGAGGCCGTGGAGATCTTCGGCGACCGGCGGGCGTGCGTCGTCCGGGAGCTGACGAAGATCCACGAGGAGATTCTGCGGGGGACGCTTCCGGAGTTGGACGAGGAGATCTCCCGGCGCGCGTCGGTCCTGGGCGAGATCACCATCGTCATCGGGGGCGGGGTGAAAACGGTCGAGCTGTCCGCGGAGGAAATCGTGGCGGCGGCTCTCGAGGACGCCTCCGGGTCGTCCCGGGATCTTGCGCGGGAGATCGCCGAGCGGACGGGGCTGTCCCGCAAGGAAGTGTATGCGGAGATCCTGAGGCAGCGGCAGAAATAG
>DOTC01000184.1 GCA_003513855.1 Deltaproteobacteria bacterium
CGCCGGGACCTCGCCCGGCGGAAGATCGGACAACATGCCCGCCACCCGGTCGCCCACGGCCTTCCGGCCGTGGCCGGAGGCGCCGTGCGCGCGGGCTGCCAGGTCCGCCTGCCGCAGGAAACAGGGGAAGCATTCCGGGGAAATCGCGATCATCGGATCTCGTCGGCCGAGGCGGCGACCTCCTCTGCCATCCGGGTCCTGCTCTCCCGGACCTTCTCCCGGAGCCCGGGATCCGAGAGGGAGAGGATCTGCGCGGCGAGGTGCCCCGCGTTCCGGGCGCCCGCTTCCCCGACCGACATGGTCGCCACGGGGATTCCCGCCGGCATCTGGACCGTCGAGAGAAGGGAATCGAGCCCCGCCAGCGGCGAACCCGCCAGCGGCACGCCGATCACCGGGAGAAGGGTCTCCGCCGCGACGACGCCCGCGAGGTGCGCTGCGTAGCCGGCTCCGGCGATGATGACCGAATACCCGTCCCCCTCGGCCTGGCCCACGATCTTCCGGGTGCGGGCGGGGGACCGGTGCGCCGACGTCACCGTCATGGTGCAGGCAATCCCGAACCCGGCCAGGACGCGGGCGGCCTCTCCCATCACCTTTTCGTCCGACTTGCTCCCCATGAGGATCAGGACCTTGCCGGCCATCGGTCAGACCTCTTCCCGCTGGAGCGCCCGTTTCCCGATGTCGGTCCGGTAGTACGCCCCTTCCCACCGGATCTTCTCGACCGCGCGGTATCCCCGCGCGATCGCCTTCCGGATGTCGTCGTCCACGGCGGTGACCCCGAGCACCCTTCCCCCGCTGGTGACCAGCTTCCCGTCCCGGATCGCCGTCCCGGCGTGGAAGACCTGGACGCCGCCCAGCCCTTCCGCCTCGTCGATGCCCAGGATCGGATCCCCTTTCCGGTAGGGGCCCGGGTATCCGGCGGAGGACATCACGATGCAGACGGTCGGCCTCGGGTCGATCTCCATGACCGCGTCGGTGAGCTTCCCCTGGGCGCACTGCATCAGCAGGGGCACGAGATCGCTCGCGAGCCGCATGAACAGCGGCTGCGCCTCGGGGTCCCCGAAGCGCACGTTGAACTCGAGAACCTTCGCCTTAGCCCCCTCGATCATCAGGCCGCCGTAGAGGATCCCCCGGAACGGCGCCCCCTCGGCCCGCATCCCGGCGAGGAGCGGCTCGAAGATCTCCCGTTGGACCTTCCGCTCGATCTCGGGGGTCAGCACCGGCGCGGGGGAGTACGCGCCCATTCCGCCGGTGTTCGGCCCCGTGTCGCCGTCGCCGATCCGCTTGTGATCCTGGGAGGAGGGCAGGGGAACGAACTTCTCCCCGTCGCTGAAGACGATGTAGGAGGCCTCCTCGCCCGTGAGGCACTCCTCGACGACGACCCGTTCCCCGGCGGGACCGAACACCCGCTTCTCCATCACGTCCCGCAGGAAGGCGACCGCCTCCTCGTACGTCCCCGCCACGGACACCCCCTTCCCCGCCGCGAGCCCGTCGGCCTTGATCACGACCGGGAGACGGTGCGTGAGGACGTACTGCTCCGCGTCGTCGAAGGAGTCGAAGACCCGGAACTCCGCCGTCGGGATCCCGTATTTGGCCAGGATGTTCTTCGTGAACACCTTGGACCCCTCGAGCTGCGCGGCGGCCTTGCTCGGCCCGCAGACCAGCAGGCCGCGCCGGGTCAGGTCGTCCGTGATGCCGGCGGCCAGAGGCGCCTCGGGCCCCACGACCGTCAGGTCGACCCGCTGCTTCACGGCGAAATCGACGATCCGGGAGGTCTCGTTCACCGGCACGGGGACGAGCTCCGCGCTTCCGGCGATCCCCGGGTTCCCGGGCGCCGCGAAGATCTTCTCCACCAGAGGACTCTGCGCGATCTTCCAGACGAGGGCGTGCTCGCGGCCCCCGCTTCCCACGATGAGAATCTTCAGCCCCACCTGTCTCCTCCTTCCTGCTCCACGCGCCTTTGGGATCAATGACGGAAGTGGCGCACCCCCGTGAACACCATCGCCATCCCGTGCTCGTCGGCCGCCGCGATCACCTCGTCGTCGCGCNNAGGGGAAGAAGGCGTCCGAGGCCACGACCGTCCCCGCGGTCGGGCGCTGGGCCTTCATCACCGCGATCTTCGCGGAGTCCACGCGGCTCATCTGTCCCGCGCCCACGCCGACGGTGCGGTCCCGGAGCGCGTAGACGATCGCGTTGGATTTCACGTGCTTGCACACCTTCCACGCGAAGAGCAGGGCTTCCTGCTCCTCCCCGGTGGGGGCGCGCTTCGTCACGACCTTGAGGGAGGCGGGCTCGAGGACGTGCCGGTCCCTCCCCTGCAGGAGAAGCCCCCCGCTCACCTTCTTCATCTCGTGCCCGGGGTCCCCGCCCCAGTGGAAGACCCCGCCCGTCTCGAGGAGGCGCAGGTTGGCCTTCGCGGAGAGGATCTTGCGGGCCTCTTTGTCGAACGACGGGGCGACGACGGCCTCGAAGAAGGTCGACGCGACCTCCCTCGCCGTCTCCCCGTTGACCGGCCGGTTGAAGCCGATGACCCCCCCGTAGGCCGAGACCGGGTCGCACTCCCTGGCCTTCTTGAAGGCGTCCACGAGCCGCCTCCGGGACAGCCCCACGCCGGAGGGGTTGGTGTGCTTGATGATCGCCGCCGCGGGCTCCGTGAACTCGAGGGCGAGCTGGAGCGCCGCGTCGAGGTCGACGATGTTGTTGAAGGAGAGCTCCTTGCCCTGGAGCTGCTTCGCCCCGCCGAGGGTGGGCTCGCCGGGCAGGCGGGTGTCGGCGTAGAAGGCCGCGGTCTGGTGCGGGTTCTCCCCGTACCGGAGCGACTGGACCCTGCGCCACTGGGCGGTGAACGTGATCGGGTACTCCCCCCCCCCGTCCGCCACGCGACCGAGATAGTTGGAGACGGCGGCGTCGTACCGCGCCGTCAGGACGAAGGCCTTGCGGCCCAGCTCCGCGTGCGTTCCGGGGTCGAGGTTGCCGTTCCCCTTCTTGAGCCTGCCGAGGATGTCGGGATAGTCCGACGGGTCGGTGACCACCGCCACGTCCCGGAAGTTCTTCGCCGCGGAGCGCAGCATCGCGGGACCGCCGATGTCGATGTTCTCGATCGCCTCCTCGAGCGGGCAGTCGGGCTTCGCGACCGTCGCCTCGAACGGGTACAGGTTGACCACGACCATGTCGAACGGGACGATGCCGTGGGACGCGATCGTCTTCATGTGGAAGGCGTTCTTCCGGACCGCCAGGATTCCGCCGTGGATTTTCGGGTTGAGCGTCTTCACCCGGCCGTCGAG
>DOTC01000146.1 GCA_003513855.1 Deltaproteobacteria bacterium
TTCAGGTCGACCATGGCCAGGTTCCACTCCTTCTCCGGAAGACGCTCCAGCGCCCGGGCTGCGTTCTCCGCGACCTTCACCTCGTATCCGTCCTCCTCGAGCCAGCTCGCGAGGGATTCCCGGACGATCTCCTCGTCGTCGACGATCAGGATGTTTACTTTCGGCTCCATGGTCACACCCTCCACGGTTCGGTTTTCGCATACAGGGCGGAGTCGCAGCTGTCGCAATAGGTGATCCGCTTCCGGTCGACGTCCCTCACGGTGTTGGACAGGTACATCACGCACTCCCGGTCGGGGCAGTGGATGAGCCCGAAATTGTGCCCCAGTTCATGAAGGGCCTCCTTGACGAGCCTCTCGAACAGGATCCCGTCGTCCGGGGAGAGCCCGTGGAATTCCTGCCTGAGCCTCGCGATCGAGACGATCGAGGCCACCCCCCCCAGCTGGGCCTCCCCGAAGACGAAGGTCAGGATCTGGATGCACAGGTCCTTGTCGACGATCCCGACGATCTTGATCGCGTCGCCCGGAGTTTCCCGGAGAATCTCCCGGAGGATGCGGGTGGAGTTGTACTGATTCCTGCTCCTCTCGTAGCTCCCATCCGGCACGGGCATGTTGCCGGTGATTTTCACGGGGAGGGAGAGGTAGTCCCGCAAGTGGTCCCGGAGCTTCCGGAGCATGGCGTCGGGGATCACCCCGACCGGACGTATGTAAATTGCGTCGTCGATATTCCCCGCTCCTTGTCATCCCGTCGGAAGGGATATGAGCATCTCCGTCCCGCCCCCGGGACTGCTCTTGACCTCTATCCTTCCATTATGCCTTGTGATGATCCCGTAGACGACGGCAAGTCCCAGGCCCGTTCCCTTCTCCTTGGTCGTGTAGAACGGGTCGAACACGTGGGACAGGTGCTCGGGGGAGATCCCGGAGCCGGTGTCGACGAACCGGATCATCACTTTGTTCCGGATCCTGTCCTGCCAGGTCTTGATGGTGAGGACCCCGCCGCTTTCCATGGCTTCGCACGCGTTGATGATGAGATTGATGAACACCTGCTTCATCTGGGAGGGGTCCGCCGGGACGTCCGGCAGGGGATCCATCTCCTTTTCCACCGTGATGTTGGAGATGGACAGCTTGTTCTTGACGATATTGAGCGATTCCTCGACGAGAGAGTTGATGTTGATGGTCTTCCTGCTCGGTTCCTTCGGGCGGGTGAAGTCGAGCAGATTGTGGACGATCGCGCTCGTCCTCTGGACTTCCCGGCTCATGGTGGAGAGGTACTCCCGGAACTTCTCCATGTCGTGGGCCCCGTTTTTCCCCTCCTCGATCCTCCTCTCCATCAGCTTGATGTAGGTGAAGACTCCGGTCAGCGGGTTGTTGATCTCGTGGGCCACCGTCGCCGCGATCTTTCCCACCGCGGCCAGCTTCTCCGTATGCAGGAGCTGGAACTGGGCGTCCTTGAGCTCCTTGGTCCGTTCCTCGACCTTGTGCTCCAGGGTCCGGATCCAATCGTGGATCTCCTCGTTCGCCCGCTGCAGGCTCTCCGTCATCTTGTTGAACGACCGCGCGAGGTGTCCCAACTCGTCATCGGAGTCGATGGGGATGATATGGTGCAGGTCCCCCCGGGCCACCCGGTTGGTCCCGAGGACAAGCTGGCGGACCGGCTTCCCCACGAACACCAGCAGGGAAATTACGGCGATGACCGATATCGACAGGATCGACATGAGGTTGAACACGATGGTCTGGCGGCGGGCGGAGAGCATCTCGGCATCCACCCCCGCCAGCGACATCGTGATGTCGATCACGCCGAGAACCTTCTGGGACGCCGGGTGGGCGTGGCATTCCGCGGAGGAGCAGTCCCGGTCGTTGTACATCGGGTTGATCATGCCGAGAATCCGGTATCCCTTGCCCGAAGGAAAGATCCGGTTCCTCGACGGGGTGGCAAGCCTATCGATGGGAGTGTCCTTCGCATGGCACGCGTAACAGGCCTCCGCCTTCTTGTCCACCATGGTTCCCCGCTCGCCCTTGTCGGTCGAGAAGAGGATCGCGCCTTCGCTCCCGTAGATCCGGACTTTCTCGATCCCTTCCTGTTCCGCGATGGTCTCCATGATCCGGTACGCGTTCTCCTTGCGGTTCACGAGCATGTCGTACTGGATCGACTTCCGGATCGTCTCGCTCAGCTGGGTGGCGTTCTTGAGGATCGTCTCATCGAGGTGCTTTGCCTGGACGTCCAGATACAGGAAGGTGAAGAATCCATTGACCGCCAGGGTGGTGATGGCCACGGACAGAATGATCTTGAATTCGATGCTCTTGTACCACCGCACGCCGTTTTTTATGGACTGTTCCGTGGGCATTCTGCGGCATCACTCCGGGGGATACGCGCCTGCATGCTCTGTATGCAGTATACACCCGGGGGGGAAGAAAACAACCCGGGCGCCCCGCAACGCCCTCAGGAGGAAGGGGGCGCGCTCTCCTCCCCCTTCGACCAGTACAGCATATCCAGGAGAAGGAGAAAGACGCCGACGGTGATCCCGATGTCGGCCACGTTGAAGGCCGGCCAGTGGTGGTGGTGCCAGTGGACGTCGATGAAGTCCACCACGTACCCGAACCGGGCCCGGTCGATGAGGTTCCCCAGCGCCCCCCCCAGCAGGAGACCCAGACCGCACGGCGCGGGGCCCCGGCCCGGGAGGAAGTGGAGGTAGGCGAGCACTCCCGCGATGGCGAGCGACGTCGCCGCGATGAGCAGGGGGTTGACCCACTTCGGGTCGAGGTTGGACAGGAGCCCGAACGCGACGCCGGTGTTCCGCACGTGGACGATATGGAGGAAGTCGACGAGGACCGCCTTCCCTTCGTACGGGGCGAAGCGGCCTGCGACCCAGGCCTTGGACCACTGGTCGGCGAGCGAGATCCCTGCCGCGGCAAGGGCGGGGACGGTAAATTTCCGGAGCGCGGACAAGGCGGTCTAGGAAGCCCGGGTCGTGGCGGCGCACCGCTCGCACAACGCGGGGGCGGACGGCACGGTCCCGACATCCGGCGTGTGGTTCCAGCAGCGCTCGCATTTTTCCCACGGTGCCTTTTCCACGCGGACGGCGAGGCCGGGAAACACCGCGCTTTCGTAGACGCCGGGGCCGGACACCTCGCCGACCTCGAGGCCGGACACGATCAGCACCTCCCGGATCTCGCGCCGGCGGTGTTCGAACAGGTCTTCGAATGGTCCCGGAGCGACGACGACGAACGCATCCTGGTCGCTCCCGATCCGCTTCTCCCTCCTCGCCGCCTCGAGCGGCCGGGCGATCTCGGCGCGGACCGCCAGGATCCGCTCCCACCGCGCCGCGGTCTCGTCCGCATCCGGCAGATCCACCGGTTCCGGCATGTCGGTGAGGAAGACGCTCTCCGGTTTCCCCGGGAACGCGGGAAGATACGCCCACGCCTCCTCCGCCGTGAAGGAGAGAACGGGAGCGATGAGGGACAGAAGTCCGCGCGCGATCTCGAACAGCGCGGACTGCCCGGACCGGCGGGACGGGTCGTCCGCGCGGGAGCAGTAGAGACGGTCCTTGAGTGCGTTGAGGTAGAAGCTGGACATCTCCACCGAGCAGAAGTTGTTCACCGAGTGGAAGATGACGTGGAACTCGTAGCTGTCGTACGCCTTCCGGACCTTCCCGGCGAGCCGGTGAAAGAGGACGAGGGCGTACCGGTCCATCTCCTCCATGCGGTCGTACGGGACCGCGTCCCGCCCGGGGAGGAAGTCGTGCAGGTTCCCCAGCAGGTAGCGGATCGTGTTCCGGATCTTCCGGTACGCCTCGGTCAGACGGTCGAGGATGTCCCTGGAGATCCGGATGTCGTCCCGGTAATCCTCGGCGGCCACCCAGAGACGAAGGACCTCGGCCCCGTGCTTCCGGATGATCTCTTCGGGGGCGACGACGTTCCCCCTCGATTTGTGCATCGCCTCCCCCTTCCCGTCCACGACGAACCCGTGGGTGAGGACGGCCCGGTAGGGGGCGAATCCCCGGGTCCCGACGGCCGCCAGCAGCGTGGAGTGGAACCATCCGCGGTGCTGGTCGGACCCTTCCAGGTAGAGGTCGACCGGCACGCCGAGATGTTCCTTCCCCTCGCACACGCAGGCGTACGATACGCCGGAATCGAACCAGACGTCGAGGATGTCGGTCTCCTTCCCGAAGATTGAGCCGCCGCAGGAAGGGCAGGACGTTCCGGAAGGGAGAAGCTCCGCCACCTCGCGGGCGTACCAGGCGTCTGCTCCCTCCCTCTCGAAGAACGCGGCGACGTGGTCGATCAGCTTCCGGTCGAGAAGATGGTGCCCGCACGACTCGCATCGGAAGACCGCGATCGGGACCCCCCAGGCCCGCTGGCGGGAGATGCACCAGTCCGGCCGGTTCAGGATCATCCCCTCGATCCGCTCCTGGCCCCAGGCGGGGATCCACCGCACCCTCCGGATCTGGTCGATGGCCTTCTCGCGAAGGCCGGTCCCGTCCATCGAGATGAACCATTGCTTGGTGGCCCGGAAGATGACGGGCTGCTTGCACCGCCAGCAGTGCGGGTACGAGTGGGTTACCTGGTCGCGCCGGAGCAGCGCCCCGGCCTCGGCGATCTTCTCGTTCACTTTCGGATTCGCCTCGAAGACCTGCATCCCCCCGAAGAACGGGACGTCGGGCGCGAAGCGGCCCTCGTCGTCGAGCGGCGCGTAGATCTCCAGGCCGTACTTGAGCCCCGTCTCGTAGTCCTCACGCCCGTGCCCGGGGGCGGTGTGGACGCAGCCGGTCCCGGCGTCGAGCGTGACGTAGTCCCCCAGCACGAGGAGGGAGTCGCGGTCGAGAAAAGGATGCCGGCACCGGAGCCTCTCCAGGTGACCGGCCCCGAAGGTCGCCAGGGGCGAAGCCCCCGGAAGGCCGACCTCGCTCGCGAAACGCTCCGCGAGGCCTTCCGCGACGACGTACGCCTCGCCGTTCGCTTCGAGGGCGACGTAGGGGTATTCCGGGTGAAGCGCGATGCCGAGATTCGACGGGATCGTCCAGGGGGTCGTCGTCCAGATGACGAAGGAGACCTTNNTCGGCGTACTCGACCTCGGCCTCCGCGAGGGCGGTCCGGCAGGTGAGGCACCAGTACACGGGCTTGGTTCCCTTGTACACCGCCCCGGTCTCGACGAACCGGCCGAACTCCCGCAGGATTCCCGCCTCGTAGTCGAAGGTCATGGTGAGGTACGGGTTCTCCCAGTCGCCCAGGACCCCGAGCCGGCGGAACTCCTCACGCTGGATGTCGATGAACTTCGCGGCGTAGTCGCGGCAGAGGCGGCGCTTCTCCGCCGTGGGGATCGACTCCTTCCTGTTGCCCAGGCTTTTGTCCACCTGGTGCTCGATCGGCAGCCCGTGGCAGTCCCACCCGGGGACGTACTCGGCCCAGGCGCCGGACATCGCCCGGTACTTGACGATGATGTCCTTCAGAAGCTTGTTCAAGGCGTGCCCGATATGGATATGCCCGTTCGCGTAGGGGGGGCCGTCGTGGAGGACGAACTTCGGGTTTCCCCGGCGCTTCTCCACCATCCGGCGGTACAGTTGCCCGGTCTCCCAGCGGGAGAGGATTTCCGGCTCGCGCTGCGTCAGGTTCGCGCGCATCGGGAACCCGGTCTGCGGGAGGTTCAGCGTCGTTTTGTAGTCCATGGGATCTTTGCCCTGCCTTCGCGTGAATTCTCTTTTATATCACCAATGGAGCCGGTCGTGTACCCTTTCAACGGAACAGGGAATCGAGGAAATCGCGGAGGCCGCGCCACCCTTTGCGCATCGTGTCCACGAGCGGGTGGGAGGGATGAAGCGGGCACGTCTCCCTGGGAACCAGGTCGTCGGGGAACGCCTCGGGAAACGGCTGCGGACAGGCGGATGTTGCCAGGTATCCGGATTCCGGGTCGATTTCCGCCATCGTGATCCCCGGGGGAACACGGAAGGAAGTTCTCCCCCCGGCCGGGTAGACCGATTTCATGAACTTGGTCCAGATGCGAAGCGCCCCCGAGGACCCTGTGAGCCCGGTCGGACCTCCGGTGTCGCGCCCCACCCACACCACGCACACCAGGTCGGGGGTGTACCCCGCGAACCAGGAGTCGCGGTAGGCGTCCGTGGTCCCGGTCTTTCCCGCGGCGGGGAAGTCGACCCCGGCCAGACGGGCGGCGTGCCCCGTCCCTCGGTCGAGAACCCCCTCCAAAGCGTAGGTGACGAGAAAGGCCGCCCGGGGGTCCACGGCCTGCTCCCGCACCGGATTCTCCTCCCGCAGGGGATTCCCCTCGCTGTCGGTGACCGAGCGGAGCGTGAAAGGCCGGAAGCGGGTTCCCCCCGACGCGATCGTTGCGTAGGCGTAGGACAATTCGACCGGGGTGACCTCGAAGCTCCCCAGGGACAGGGAAGGAACGGGAGTGACCGGGCTTTCGATCCCTGCGTCCCGGGCCGCGGCGATCACGCCCGGAAGGCCGACCTCCCGCGCAAGACGCACCGCCGCCGTGTTCACCGACTCTTCGATCATTCTCCGGACCGAGATTTCCCCGTATTCCTTCCTCTCGAAATTCGCGGGCGTCCAGATGCCGTCCGGCGTTTCCAGGGAAAGGGGCTCCCCCGAGATCCGGCTTGCGAGCGTGATCGTTCCCTTCCCGCGCACGGCCTGTTCCATGGCCGCGAGGAGAACGAACGGCTTGAAGGCGCTGCCCGGCTGGCGCCTCGCATCGGCGGCGCGGTTGAACTGGGTCTCCCNNGGCGACCAGAGCCGCCTGGAGCGGTTCCCTGTCCCCCCCGGCGGGGATCGTCCTCCTCCCCAACTCGGCCAGCCCCTCGGCCACCGCCTTTTCCGCCGCGGACTGGTGCCCGGGATCGAGGGACGTGTAGAACCGGTACCCGGTGCGGGAGAGCCTTCCGGGCCCCAGACTTTCCTCGGCCGCCCGCTCGATATAGTCGACGTAGTACTCCGCGATCCCCACGGGGACCCGGCGCGGGTTCGTCCGGAGGGGGGTGAGCCTCGCCCGATCTTCCTCCCTCCTCGAAATCATCCCGAGAGCGGCCATCCGGGAGAGGACCCAGTTCCGGCGGTTCCGCGCGGCGTCCGCCATGCGGAGGGGGGAGTACCGTTGGGGAGACCGGATGATTCCCGCCAGGAGTGCGGCCTCCTCGAGGGTGAGCTCCCCCACGCTCTTGGAGAAGTAGAAATTCGCCGCGTC
>DOTC01000013.1 GCA_003513855.1 Deltaproteobacteria bacterium
TCTTCGGGGCGAATCTGGCCGGAAAAGAGATCCAACCGGTCTGGGTGAAAGTGGAAAACCATAGCGACACGACCTATTACCTCGTTTCTACCACAGTCGATCCGAATTACTTTTCCCCGAACGAGGCCTCCTTTGCGGTTCATGGCGGTCTCGACAAAACCGAGAAAAAAGAGATGGAATACCATTTCCGATCGATGACGTTCAAAAATCCCATCCCGCCCCACGCGGCGGTTTCGGGCTTTATCTTCACAAACCAGGACGAAGGGGAAAAGGTGGTTCAGATCGACATCATTGGGCACCAGCAGGTCAAGTTCTTTACCTTCTTCATTCAGATTCCCGGCATGCGGGTCGACTATCGAATGGTGGATTTCGACAGCCTTTACCCGGCCTATGACATCGTGGAATGGACCCGGGACGAATTGAAGGACGCCCTCGAGAATCTCCCTTGTTGCACCACGAACAAGGAGGGAACGGAATTCGGGGATCCGCTCAACCTCGTGATCGTCGGAAATTTTCACGATGTGGCTGCGGCCTTCGCCCGCCGCGGCTGGGTTCCCGCCGAAGAGACCTATTCATCGGCCGCCTGGAAAACGATCAAGTCGTATCTCTTCGGTTCGCGATACCGATATTCCCCTGTAAGCTCTCTTTATTTCGACGGACGCCATCAGGATTTCGCCCGCCAGAAACCCCGTCACGACATCCACGAACGGAACCATCTGCGCTTGTGGTACAGTCCGTTGCAACATGAAGGAAAACCCGTCTTCGTCGGCCAGGTCAGCCGGGACATCGGCGTCCGGTTCACCACGCAAACCTGGCCACCGGTGACACACAAAATAGACCCGGATATAGACGAGGCGCGGCAATCCGTCATGGAGGATCTGCTCTTTTCCCAAACGATCTCTGACGTCGGTTACGTAAAAGGCGTTGGGAGTGCGACGCCCTCCAAACCCAGAAAAAACCTTACGGGCGATCCGTATTTCACGGATGGACTCCGGGCAGTGATCTTTCTTGAAGAGGGCCCCACTTCGCTGCAAGCGATCAGGTCTCTCCACTGGGAAAGTCCCAATACATTTCAGTTCGGCGATGTTGGCGAAGATTCTGATTCAGGCAACCGATAATGTCTTCCTGGCCCCTGACTTTTCGTGATCGAATCAATGGGATGAGGAAAATATCGATATCCCTGGTTTTCACCGTTTTGTGGATGGGCATATTGCTCGACACGTTGCCTGCCTCTCTTCAGGCCGAAGCATCATTCGTGACGATCGGTTCCGGCGACATCACCGGTGTGTATTATCCCACCGGGTTGATCCTCGCAAAGATGATCAACGACAAGCGCGAGGAATACGGGATACGGGCTGCGGTGGAATCCACCCGAGGGTCTGTGTTCAACGTGAATGCGATCATGGCGGGGTACCTGGAATTTGGCCTTGCGCAATCCGACAAGCAGTATCAGGCCGTCAAAGGGCTGGCCGAATGGGCGGAGAAAGGCCCCCAGAGGGAACTGCGTGCCGTTTTCAGCATCCACCGGGAGTCGGTGTGTCTGGTCGCCGCGGTGGACGCCGGAATAACAACCATTGCCGATCTGAAGGGAAAAAGGGTCAACCTGGGCAACCCGGGCTCCGGACAGTACCGGAACGCCATCGATGCCCTGGAATCCGCGGGTCTCGATCCGACCCGCGATATCATCGTGGAAAAGGTAATAGCCACCGAGGCCCCGCAACTTCTCCAGGACAACCGGATCGATGCATTTTTTTGTACAGTGGGACATCCAAGCGAGACGCTCAAAGAGGCCGTTTCCGGTTTACGGAAAGTACGGTTCATCCCGATCACCGGACCCGGTATCGACAGACTGATCTCTGAAAAACCCTATTACGGGAAAGATGTCATACCCGTGGCGGAATTCTATCGGAGCTCGGAAAACGCCGCCAACGTGGATACATTCGGCGTCCTAGCTACCTTGTGCACCTCCACCCGTGTGCCGGATCAGGTTGTTTACGCGATCACCAAAGAAACGTTTGACAACTTCGATCACTTCAGGGGACAGCACCCGGCATATGCGGGTTTGACCAAGGCAGGCATGCTCGAAGGCCTCACCGCACCGCTTCACCCCGGCGCCGTGAAATACTTCCGGGAAGCCGGAATGATGAAATAGATCCGGGCTGTTCGGGCTCGTTTCCAGCAGGGGGAAATGTACGGTTTTGAGGGAAGGTGTTCATCCATCGATCAGAATCCTCCTGTTTGCAGGAATCATCGCCGGTTCCATCAGCTTGTCTTTGGCCCAAGGCCGGGCCCAGCAGGCATTCCTTCCCGGTAAAAAAGATATTCCCGAGATTACCCTCGAGAACCTCTCTCCTCCTTTCAAGGACTACGAGTATTTCCGGGGCAGCGAGAAATATCCGTTCCGCTTCAATACAGCCTCCTTTGATGGAATCAATGCCTGGTGGCTTGCGGAAGCTTCCACCCTGGCGTATGCGGATGAGGATTTTGTCAGGTCCCGGTTCCGCGAGGCCGGTCTGCCGGAAGTGACATTTTTCAAGGAGGAAGGCACGGAGTGCTACGTGGCAAACAATGATCGATTCGCGATTGTTGTTTTCCGGGGAAGCGAAATCACGCGAAAGAGGGAAAAGAGTGACCTGAACGAGATGGTTGCAGATCTGAAAACGGATATGGATTTCCGGTTGACGGATTGGGAACAAGGCGGGAAAGTGCACCGAGGATTCAAGGAAGCGCTGGAGGAAGTCTGGCCCGACCTTCTGCCCCATATCAGCAAGATCCAGGAGAAAGGTTGCAAGATATGGGTCACCGGGCACAGCCTGGGAGGCGCCCTGGCGACGCTTTTTGCCGGCCGGTATGGCAACGTCCGGGGGGTCTATACATTCGGTTCTCCCAGAGTCGGGAACGAGGTGTTCAAGGAACATCTCGGCGTGGAAATTTACCGTTTTGTGAACAATCACGACATCGTTCCCCGGCTTCCGCCGCCCGGCGTATACGTCCATGTCGGCAAACTGAAGTTCATCGACAGGGACGGAGTTGTCCGGGACACGACCATCGAAAACGAGGTTCCGGAGAATCCGCCTGGTGATGAGAGATACGGCCAGGGAAACGCGGGTCAGCCAAGGCAGAAATCATTTGGAGGATATGTTCCTGCTGCGTTCAGGGACCATGTGCCGCTGCTTTATACCATCCATCTCTGGAACAACATCATCGAAAGCCGGCCATGAGTCGGAGGATTTCATGAAAAGGATCGGGGCGGTCTCCTTTCCGGAGGGATCGCCCGGTCATTTCCCGGTTTTGCGCATGGACGCCAGGGCGCCCAGGGCGCGTTCCCGCGCTGCGCGATGGTCGACGACGGGTTTCGGGTACGTTCTGCCCGGACGGACACCCGCCTCCCGAAGCACGCCGGGCGGCGCTTCCCACGGCCGATGGATCCACTTCCCGGGAAGAGCTGCGATCTCCGGTACCCATTTCCGCACGTAGCGGCCTTCCGGGTCGTATCTCTCCCCCTGCGTGACGGGATTGAATATCCGGAAGTAGGGGGCCGCATCCGCGCCGCATCCGGCGACCCATTGCCACCCGAGGGTGTTGTTGGCCAGATCCGCATCCACGAGTGTTTCGAGGAACCAGGCCGCCCCTTTCTGCCAGGGGATGAGCAGGTCCTTGACGAGAAACGACGCCACGATCATCCGCACCCGGTTGTGCATCCATCCGGTCCCCTGAAGCTCTCGCATCCCCGCGTCCACGATGGGGTACCCGGTTTGCCCTCGCTTCCAGGCGTCCAGTCCTTTCTCGTCCCGCCGCCACGGGAACCGGGAGAATTCCTCGCGGAGAGGCTCTTCCGCCGTGCGGGGAAAATGATGAAGCAGGTGATGGGCGAACTCCCGCCACCCGAGCTGGCGCAGGAAGGCATCCGCTCCGCGGGCGACGCCCCGTTCGGGGTAGACAGCGGCTCTCGCCGTTACCGCGCGCCAGACCTGGGCGGGGGAGATCTCTCCGAAGTGCAGGTGAGGGGAGAGGCGGGATGTTCCCGGAAGGTCCGGACGGTCGCGGTTCTCCGGGTAGTCCGCCAGTGCCTCGTCGAGAAAGCGGGAGAGCGACGACGCGGACCCTTTTTCTCCCGGTTCCCACTCCCGGAGGATGTTCCGGGACCGCTCGCGCGCCGGATCCGGCAGCGGCAGGTCGGGGAGGTCGAGGGAGTCCGGCCAGGCCGACGGTGGAGACAGCTTCTTCGGCGTCCGGATCGGCGCAGGAGGGTCGGAGAGCGAAAGGCAGCGCCTCCAGAAGGGGGTGAACACACGGAACGGTCCCTTTCCGGAGGAGCGAACCTCCCCGGGCTCGAACAGAAGGGANNCGTCTGCCCGGGCGGCGACCGCAAGGAGTTCGCGGAGGGACGGGCCGCGGCGGACGACGAGCCGGGATCCGAGGGAACGCAGGGTGCCGTCGAGGGCGGAGAGCGACCGGGAAAGCCACGCCCGGGAAGCGCTTCCCGGGGGATGTTTCCCCTCCTCCTCCGGGGACAGGACGAACACCGGGAGGACCGGCCCGCCCCCGGCCACCGCAGCGGAGAGAGCCGGGTTGTCGGAAACCCGCAGGTCCCTGCGGAACCAGACGATCGTGGCGTTTCGGGGGCCCGGGGCGGTCATCCTGTCCCTTTCCCCGGCTCCGGCGGACGGTCCAGCCTCCCGAAGGTCTCTTCGAGAAAGATCTTCCGGAAGGAGAAGATCTTTTCAAGCTGCCCGCGGACGAGCGCCCCCCCGAGGAGCCTGCCGGCGAACCCGAACGGGAGGGCGTAATGGACGATGTCCGTGCTCTCGATCCCGCCGTCGATCGCGCGGAAGTGGTGCTGGTGGTGCCAGAATCGATATGGTCCGTCCCGCTGCTCGTCCACGAACAGGGTCGGCTCCACGACGTGCGTGATCTCGGTCACCCAGCGGACCGGAATTCCGGGAGGCGGCCTGACCCTGTAGGTGACGATCATCCCCGGGTGCATCCGGGGAGGCAGGTCGGAGGTGATCTCGATTCCGAGCGATGGGGGCGTGATCCGTTCGAGGTTCCGGGGGTCGGAAAAGAAGTCCCAGGCGGCGGGAAGCCCGATCGGGAGCCTGCAGACGTACTGGAGCCGCTCGAGCCTCATGGGGAACGCTCCTGGCGAACGGCCCGGCCTACGGGAGGAACTCCCGGAGGCACGTGCTCCGGCCCCGCGATCACGGCTTTTTTCGTCTCGCGTGCGATTCCCTTCAGCATNNCTCCTCCCTGCGGCGGCCCCTGCGCATCCCGGTTCCCCCCGCGAGCCGGTCCAGGAGCCCGCGGATCGTCCAGAGCCAGTCGCCGTAGTACCAGCCCGTCTTCCCCCCGATGCGGGCGACCGGTTCCCAGACTTCCGCCGGAGTGGCCGCCAAAGCGATCCGGTGGTGGTCGCGATACATCGTTCCCCCCGCCCAGGCCGGGTCCCCGGGCATCGTTCCCTCTTCGGGAAACCCTCCGACAGGCTCGGATTCGCCTGCATCCTCGAAGTCCCACCGGCTGTGGCGGATCGCCGCGCGGATCGCGCTGCGGCAGTCGACGAGTTCCACCGGGATGAGGTCCCTGATCCGGTCGTCCAGGCACAGGAGCCTGCTGGACAGGCCCTCGGCAAGAGGCCTGGCAAGGGCAGCGGGCGCGGGTGTGACCAGGTCGATCCAATAGGAGCTGAGCTTCGGTGTCAGGACGGGGACGGGGAAGATCCGACGCCTTGGAAGGGAAGCCTCCTCGGCGTAGAGATCCATCAGGCGCCGGTACGTCACCACTTCGGATCCGCCGATGTCGAAGGTCTGTCCGGCGGTCCCGGGGACTTCGAGGCAGCCAACGAGATAATCGAGAACGTTGCGAATGGCGATCGGCTGCGACTCCGTTCCCAGCCAGCGCGGCGTGATCATCACGGGGAGCCGGTCGACGAGGTACCGCAGGATCTCGAACGACGCGCTGCCGGCGCCGATGACCATCGCCGCCCGCAGGGTCGTGACGGGGACGTTGCCGGAGGCGAGGATATCGGCCACTTCCGCCCGGGAGCGGAGGTGTTCGCTCATTCCCGCGCCCGGCTCCACGAGTCCCCCCAGGTAGACGATCCGGGAAAGCCCTTCGAGGGCGGCCGCCCGGGCCATGTTCTCCGCGCCCTCGCGGTCGGCGGACGAAAAATCGTGCTGGCCGGGGTCCATCGAGTGCACGAGGTAATACGCGGCGGAACAACCGGCGCAGGCCTTCCGCAGGGACCCGAGGTCGCGAACGTCCGCCTCCACCAGCTCGACGCCGGGGTGCGACGCGAACGGGCGCAGGCGGAGTTTCCCCGCAGACCGGCCGGCCGCCCGCACGGGGTACCCCCTGGCCCGCAGGCGCGGGACAAGGCGCGCTCCCACATAGCCGGTTGCGCCGAGGACGAGAACGGGTTTCATGATCCGGGCTTCTTCCTCTCGGGACCCCGGTGCCTCCTATCTGGTCTCCTGCTTCCTTTGCGTTATCTCGCTGATGTTGTCGATCACGGATCTCAACTCCCTATTCTCTTTTTCCAACGCAGAGATTCGTGCGTTCAGATCGTCGGTCAGCAACTTGTATTCCTCCCCCTTCGATGCCTTCTCCCTGGATTCGGAAAGTTCGCTGCGCACCTGGTCAAGAACGCCCTCTTTTTCCGCGATCTCCCGCTCTGCCTGTTTTACCGCGTCGGTCTCCTTTGCTCTCGACTCCGCGAGGGAGCCCTCCAATCCCGTCTTCTCCTGAAGAGCACCCTGCAACTGGTCTTTCAGCGCCTGGTTCTCCTTCCGGACCGCTTCCGATGCCTCGATATCCCCCTTGGACGCCTCGATCGACGCGACAAGATCCTTGTTCTTCTTTTCGATGAGATCTACCTCTTCCTCCAGTTTCTGCAACAGCTGTTTGATATCAACCGGTTCCTTGTCTTTGGTTCCCCAGATCCGGTATCCCCCGAACAGCCCCGCCGCAAGGCTCAATGCAACGATCGCGATGATGACCTTGGTGCTCTTCATGTCTTCACCTCCGTAAGACGTGTCGTCGAGTCCGTCGCTCCCGTTACGCCTGATGGATGTGCACATCCCGCTGCGGGAACGGGATNNGATGTTGTCGCCGGTGATCTTCGCATTCGGGATGATGATCGTCTTGTTGTCGACCGTCCTCAATTGCGTCGTGAAGATACTGATCTCCTCGACGACCCCCGAGACGCCCGCGCCCTCGATGAAATCGCCGACCCGGAAGGGACGGAAGATCAGCATCAGGA
>DOTC01000173.1 GCA_003513855.1 Deltaproteobacteria bacterium
CCCGGCACGTCCTTCTTTCCCACCACCTTGACCAGCCGGCGCTCCATGAGGGTTTTCAGCGACGCGGCGCAGTCGACTCCGCGGATCTGCTCGATCTCCAGGCGGGTGACCGGCTGGTTGTAGGCGACCACCGCCAGCGTCTCCAGGGAGGGGCGGGTGAAGCGGGGCGGCTTCGTGTCGAAGAGCTTCCGGACGAACTCCTGGTTGGCGGGGTTCGTCCGCAGCTGGAGACCCTTTGCCACCTCCTCGACGAGGATCCCCGATCCCTGCGCGGCGTATTTCGCCTGGATCGCCCGGACCACTTCGCGCACATCCTGCTTCGAACGGTCGCCCAGGAGCTGCCCGATCCGGTCGAACGAAAGCGGCTGCGAGGAGACGAGCAGAAGGGACTCCAGGATGGAGACCTCCCTGGAGACGTCCCGCTGCACGGGATNNAGCCGGATCAGTTCCAGTATGCCAAGAAAGAACGACAGGAGCTCGTTTCTCGTCGTGAACTCCTCCACGAGTTTATCGAACCGGATCGACCCTTCTTCCTTCAGCCGGTCGAGGAGAAAGGCGATGGCGTCCGCCATGGAGAGCCGGTCCACGAGGATCTCGACGCCCTCCCCCTTCGGCATCTTCTCCAGGACGTCCTTGAAGGCGGAGATGAGGTCGGCAAGGGAGAGCTCGGTGATCGCCACCTCCCCTTCCGGGATCTCCTCGCCCAGGAAATCCCGGACGAAGACGTCGCGGCCCAGGAGCGGCCGCTCGGCCAGGCGCGCCGCCGCCTCCTTCATCTTCTCGTACTCCACCAGCCGGCGGGAGAGCTCCGCCCGCATGACCTCCGGGTCCTCCTCCGGCTCCAGCTCGTCGTCGTGCCGGGGAAGCAGCGACCGCGACTTGATGTACAGAAGAGTCGCCGCCGTCACCAGGAATTCGCCCGCAATGTCCAGGTTCAGCGCCTTCATCACCTCGATGGTGGCCAGGTACTGCTCCGTGATCTCCGCGATGGGGATGTCGTAGATGTCGAGCCGGTTCTCCCGGACGAGGTGGAGCAGAAGATCGAGCGGCCCCTCGAAGACCTCGAGCTTGAACCGGATCCCGGAGGCCTCCGCATCCGCGGAAGAGGGCTCGCCCCCCGCCTCGCCCGCTGCGGCGGCAGGCTTTTCGTCGTTTCCGTCATATCCGGACAGCGTCGCGCACCTCTCTCATCTTCTTTACCGCCGCCTCCCGCGCCCGCTCCGTCCCCTCCTCGAGGAGGTCCTGGACCGAGACGCCGCTTTCGACGATCTCTTTCCGGCGCTCGCGGATGGGGGCCAGCACCGTCTCCATCTGTTCGGTCATCCACTTCTTGCACTCGATGCAGCCGATCCCCGCCGTGCGGCACCCCNNTTGCACACTTCCGGGTTGCCGGGGTCGGTCCGCCGCATGCGGGCCGGGTCGGTCACCATCGGCCGGACCTTCTCCCAGACCTCCTCCGCGGTGTCGGACAGAAGGATCGCGTTGCCGTAGGTCTTGCTCATCTTCCGGTTGTCGGTCCCCAGGATCTTGGGCGTCTCCGTAAGATACGCCTCGGGGATGGCGAAGACGTCCCGGTAGAGGAAGTTGAAGCGGCGGGCGATCTCGCGGGTCAGCTCCAGGTGCGGGACCTGGTCGATCCCGACGGGCACGAGGGCGGCGTCGTACATGAGGATGTCCGCCGCCTGGAGGACCGGGTACCCCAGGAATCCGTACGTCTGCAGGTCCCGCGACGACTGCTCCCGCAGCTGTTCCTTGTAGGTGGGGTTGCGCTCCAGCCACGGCAGCGGGGTGATCATCGACAGGAGCAGGTGCAGCTCGGCGTGCTCCGGCACGTGGCTCTGGACGAAGATCGTCGACTGCTTCGGGTCGATCCCCGACGCCATCCAGTCGATGACCATGTCGTCGATCGTCTCCTTGATGATCTCCGTGCGCTCGTACTCGGTGGTCAGCGCGTGCCAGTCCGCCACGAAGTAGAAGCAGTCGTTCTCCTTCTGCAGATTCTTCCAGTTCATGAGAGCGCCCAGATAGTGTCCGAGGTGCAGTTTCCCGCTCGGCCGCATGCCGCTCAACGCCCGTTTCCGCACGAAACGTCCCCCTTTACGGTAATCCACCCAGGAAGATGGAGAACAGCAGGTTCATCACGGGGTAGATGATTCCCCGGATTATACCAAACGGGTCGAACATGAACAGCGCGATCACGATGAGGATCCCGTACCGCTCCACCGAGGCGAGCGCCTGGGAAGGGCCGTACGGGAGGAGCCCCACGGCGATCCTCCCCCCGTCCAGGGGGGGGATGGGGATCAGGTTGAAGATCGCCAGCAGGACATTCCACTTGATCGACGCCACGCACATCAGGGCCAGGGGGATCAGGACCATCTGGAAGGACCCCTCCGGCTGCGCCGAAAGGCCCCGGTAGAGCGCTTTCTGGATGGCGAAGGGGTCCACGATGCCGATGAGCCGGAAGAGAAGCCCCGATGCGGCGGCCAGCGCCAGGTTCACCACCACCCCGGCCGAGGCGACGTAGACGGGGTCGCGCTTCTGGTCCCGCAGGAGCCGGAAGTTCACGGGGACCGGCTTGGCCCACCCGAAGAGGAACGGGCTCCGGGTAAGGATGAGAAACGCGGGGAGGAGGATCGTCCCGATCGGATCGATGTGCGCCAGGGGGTTGAGCGTCACCCGGCCGAGCATCTTCGCGGTCGGGTCCCCTTTCTTGAGCGCCACGTACCCGTGCGCCGCCTCGTGGAACGTGATGGCGATCACCAGGGGAAGCGCCTCGACGGAGATCCTGTGCAGAAATGTCGCGATGTCGGGCAACGGGGAACCCCTCTCCTTTAAAAAGCTTTATTTTACCAGATCGGACTGTGCAACGGGGTCGCCGGCCGGATGCGGGGATCTTCAGTGCTTTGGGAAGTGGGTGAGGACGAACGACATCTCGTCCGCCTTCGTGCTCAGCTCCCCCGCGAACTTTCTCTCCAGCACCTCGTCCAGAACCTGCTTGTACAAGGGGCCCGGCGGATATCCCAGGTCCAGGAGGTCCTTCCCCGTGATCACCGGCCGCACGTACTTGAGCTGGGTGAAATAAAGAGAGATATACCTTTTGATATCGTTGTGTTTGGCTTTCGCCATCAGGTAAAGGATGACTTCTGTAGGAAGCGGGTTCAGGCAGGCGTGGATGAACTTCCGGGAGACGACCCGGGCGGACAGAAGGCGGTGGGTAATGTCGGGGGCGTCGTCCTTGGCGATGCGCACCCATTCCCGCAGACTGCGCCCCGCGCCAAGTTCGGCGACGAACTTCTTCGCCTCCTCGTGGTCCAGGGGATTCAGGAGCGCAAGGAACAGGACCGACCACCTCTCCACCTTCTCCTCCAGGAAGAGGAGGGAGAACCAGACGAGGATCTCGGAGGTCTCCCCCAGCAGGGCGATCTGTGCATTGTCGAGGGTGATCTTCGGGTGGAGCGAGGGGCCGATGCCGAAGGAGGCGAGGCGCCTCAGGATCCCGACGGGCTCCTCTTCCTTGAGGATCAGCTCCAGCTCGCTGAAGAGCCGCGGCTTCGGCAGCCTCGCGATCAGCTCGAGCCGGACGGCGTTGCGGATGAGGTTCTGGGTGTGCCGGCCGATGGCGAAGCCGAACCGGCGCTCGAACCGCGNNGGCAGGGCCCCCGGCTCCCGGTAATACTCGACCCGCGCCGTGGCGACGTCGACCTTGTAGCCGTCCGGAAAGACGAGGACCGCCGTCCCGAACTTGTGATGGGCCCGCACCCGGCACGGGTACTCCTGCGAGAAGGCCTCCGCGAAGGCGATCCCGTCCCCCTCGATCGCAATGTCGACGTCGAGGTTGTGGTTGCGCATCACGAGGTCCCGGACGAACCCGCCGATGACGTACGCCTTCATCCCGATCCGCTCGGCCACCTCCCCTGCGCCGACCAGCAGGCCGTACACCCGGTCCGGGAGGAGCTCCCCCATCAGGTTGTGGATGAGCTTTCGCCGGGCGAGCGCTCCTTCCGCGGGGATGTCCTCCCCGGGGCCCGGGTGGACCACATCCCGCACGTCGTGGAGGAACCACAAAAACCCGGTCCGGGTGATGACGCCCGCCACCCGGCCGTCCGAGATCACGGGAAGAAGCCGCTGGTTCTTCCCGATGATGATCTCCTGGATCCGCTCGATCCCTTCTTGCGGCCCGACGGTCTCGAAGTCGGTATTCATGTAGTCCTCGACGCTTTCGTTCCCAAGTCCGTGAAACAGGGCCTTTTCCACCACCTGCCTTGTGAGGATCCCGAGTGCCTCTCCGTCTTTGATGACGGGGACGGCGTTGATGTTGTACCGCGTAAGGAGGTAATGGACGTCGGTCATCGTATTCTCGACCGTGGCGTGCCGGACGGGAGATGCCATGAGGTCGGCCGCGGTGCGGCGGGGGATGATCTTCCCGGCGAGGGTCGCAAGGATCTTCTCCCGGACCTGGAAGATCGTGGCGTCCTTGACCGTGGCCGACGCGGCGTAGTGATGCCCGCCGCCGCCGAACTCGCGCATCAGCGCCCCGGCGTCCACCTCGGGCTTGCGGCTCCTGGCGACCAGCACGATGCGGTCCCCCATCTGGCAGACGGCGAACAGGACGCTCACCCCCTCCATGTCGCGCAGCTTGTGGACGAGGACGGCCAGGTCCCCCACGTACTCCTCCCGGCGGGCCTCGGCGATGACCACCTCCACGCCGTGGACGGTGTACGCCTTCGCCCCCTGGATCAGGTCGTACAGGAGCGCGATCTGCTCGGCGGTGAAATCCTTGGCGAGGATGTCCGACACCGCCTCCAGGCTGGCCCCGCTCTCCTTCAGGTGCGCGGCGGCCAGGTAGTCGTCCACCGTCGTCGAGGGGAAGGAGAGCGACCCCGTGTCCTCGTAGATCCCGAGCATCATCACCGTGGCCTCGTCCGGCGTGATCGGGATCCCCCGCTCTTTCAGGATCTGCACGAGGATCGTCGTCGTCGACCCGACCTTGCGAATCACCTCCAGGCTCCCGCGGATGTCGGCGTCCTCCTCCGGGTGGTGGTCGTAGACGTGGACGTCCACATCGGGCCTGCCGAGGAGATCCCGGAACGGGCCTATCCGCGAGGAGTTGCGGATGTCGACGAGGATCAGGCGGGTCACCTTCGAGAAGTCGATCTCGCGGATTTTCTTCATTTCGAGCGCGTAGAGGGCCGACTGGAGGAGGAACCCCTTCACCGTCTCCTCCTTCGACCCCGGGAGCACCAGGACGGCGCCGGGGTAGAGCTTGCGTGCCGCCATCATGGAGGCGATGGTG
>DOTC01000131.1 GCA_003513855.1 Deltaproteobacteria bacterium
CGGTGGCCGGCCAAGGTCTTTTCCACCGGCTTCATCCGCGCCTATGCGAATTTCCTGTCCGTGGACCCCGAGCCTGTGCTGACGGAGTACTATGATCTCCTCGGAATGCGGTCGGTCGAAGAACCCCCGATTCATCCAAGGCCGGAGTGGCTGGAGCGTGAGCGCCGGCGGGGAAGCCGCCGGACGGCATACGCAATCGGCACCGCAGCGGTGCTGGTCATCGGCGTTCTTCTTGCCNNGGTCCCGCAGTCCGGGGCCGAGGCGGGAAAGCCCGTCGGGGAGTACAAGCCGCCGCCGCTGTCCGGGCAGAAGACCGTGACCGCCGTGGGAGGGATCGGGGCGGTGTCGGCACCGTACCAGCTGTTCCTGGAGGCAAGCGAACTGACCTGGATCATGTACAGCCGGGACGAGATGGAGCCTGTCGACGTCATGCTGTATCCCGGGGATCGCCTCAGCATCCAGGCCCAGACGAGGATTTTCCTGAAGATCGGGAACGCAGGGGGCGTGGTCGGCACGCTGAACGGGAACCTGCTTCCCCCTTTCGGGGAAAAGGGGCAGGTCAAGGAGATCACGCTGGGCGAGTAGCGTCCCGGCAGGGGCCCGTCGCGGCGAATCCCATGGCCTTCCTACGACTGCGGAACCACATTCGCGATCTGCCGGCCGGATCCCTGCCGGGCGGTCGATAACAGATGGGCGGACGGCGTTCCTTCCGGTCCTCCCGGGCGTTCCTCGTCCGGACCGCGGATATGGGGGAGACGGACAGACGGCTCACCTTGTTCACGGAGGACGAGGGGGCGGTGACCGTCGTCGCCAAGGCGGCCCGCCGCAGCCGGAAACGCTTCGGGGGATCCCTCCAGAAATACTTCCTCCTCGACGTGTCCTGGACCGAGGAGACGGGGAGAATCCCGATCCTCACGTCGGCGTCGATCCTGGCGTCCTTCTGGGACATCGTGGCCGATTGGGAAAGGGTCCGGTACGCCGACTACCTGATGGAGCTGGTNNGCGCTTCTCGCTCTGGGCGGATGGGGGCCGGACCTGTCGGCCTGCAGGAAATGCGGCAGGCCGGAAAGCAGGTCCTTCCGGTTCGTTGTTGCAGAGGGTAGGCTTTCCTGTGAAGCCTGTGCGGGGAAGGGGGGCATTCTTCTCTCCCTCGGGGCGGTCCGGACCTGGAGAGCCCTTCAGGTGTCTTCCCCCCCGACGGTTGGGCGGGTCAGAATTCCGGAGTCTGTTCTTTTGGAATTACAGTCAGTTATCCCAAAATACCTTACGTGGAACTTTGGGGTCTCATTCAGGAGCCTGGGTGACGTTCCCGCCGGGGAAAAACCGTAAAACCCTTGTTTTTATAACGATATTTCTTGACAGCCCTTCGCCCGGAATGATATGTAACCGTATTACTTTTCTACCGGGAGGACGCTTTGCTTTTCCAGGACCTTGTCCTCGCCCTGCAGAAGTTCTGGGCGGATAAAGGGTGTGTGGTTCACCAGCCCTACGACATCGAGGTGGGGGCCGGGACGTTCAATCCGGCGACGTTTCTGCGGGCGCTGGGGCCCGAGCCGTGGAACACCGCGTATGTCGAACCGTCACGACGGCCGACGGACGGCCGGTACGGGGAAAACCCGAACCGGCTTCAGCATTACTACCAGTTCCAGGTCATCATGAAGCCCTGCCCGTACGACTACGTGGAGATGTACCTGGATTCCCTGAGAGCGGTCGGCATCGACCCCCTGAAGCACGACATCCGTCTGGTGGAGGACGACTGGGAGTCCCCCACACTCGGCGCCTGGGGTCTCGGGTGGGAAGTGTGGCTGGACGGGATGGAGATCACCCAGTTCACCTACTTCCAGCAGTGCGGGGGGATCGACCTGAAGCCCGTCTCCGGCGAGATCACGTACGGCATCGAGCGTATCGCGATGTACCTGCAGAATGTGGAGAACGTGTTCGACCTGAAGTGGGTCGGCAACGTGACCTACGGCGACGTGCACCACCGGGGGGAGGTGGAGTTCTCGAAGTACAATTTCGAAATGGCCGACATCCCGATGCTGTTTTCCCTGTTCCAGATGTACGAGAAGGAGTGCCAGCGTCTGATCGAGGGAAATCTCGTTCTTCCGGCCTATGACTACTGCCTCAAGTGCTCCCATGCCTTCAACATGCTCGATGCGCGCGGGGCCATATCCGTGACGGAGCGCACTTCCTACATCGCCCGGGTCCGTACCCTGGCCAGACTGTGCGCGACCGGATACCTGCAGTCCCGCGAGGAGCAGGGGTACCCGTTGTTGAACAAGTTTTCCGTTTGAGAAACCATCGCTCAGAAAGAAGAGGGACATGGAACAAGACTATCTGTTGGAGATCGGGTGCGAGGAACTTCCCGCCGGATTCGTGGGACCTGCCCTCTGGTTCGGCGGCCAGCAGTTCGCCGAGGTCCTGAAAAAGGGGAGGCTCTCCTTCCGCCGGGTGGATATCTACGGAACCCCGCGCCGGCTGACGTACATCGTGCGGGAGCTCAAGGACCGGCAGGATGCGTCGGAAGCAACCGTTCTCGGCCCCCCCAGGAACGTGGCCTTCGACGCGGCGGGAAAACCGACCAAGGCGGCGGAGGGGTTTGCCAAGGGGCAGGGGGTCGCCGTCTCCGACATGAAGCTGTTCCAGACGGATCGCGGCGAGTATCTCGGGTACGTCAGGGAAGAGGCGGCAAGGCCCGTCGAGGAGATCCTTCCCCGGCTCGTCTCGGAATGGATCCCGACGATCCCCTTCAAGAAGACGATGCGATGGGCCGACCTCGACATCCGCTTCGCCCGCCCGGTGCACTGGATCGTCTCCCTCTTTGGCGGAAAGGTCATCCCGCTGTCGTTCGGAAACGTGACGGCGGGGAACACGACGTACGGGCACCGCTTCCTCGCACCCGATCCGATCCCGATCGCCTCTGCGGGGGAATACTTCGACAGGCTCTCGGAGGCGAAGGTTCTGGTCGACCTCGAGGTCCGGAAGGAGATGATCCGGGCCGGAATCCGGGAGGCGGAAAGCCGGATCGGGAGGAAATGGGTCGAGGACGAGCCTCTCGTGGAGACCGTCGCCAACCTTGTGGAATACCCCGTCGTCCTGGTGGGACGGTTCGAGGAGAAATTCCTGCCCCTCCCCCGCGAAATCCTCATCACCAGCATGCGCAACAACCAGAAGTATTTCGTGTTCGAGGACGATCGCGGGAGGCTCTTCCCCGGCTTCGCCTTCGTCTCCAACATGATCGTCCCCGACAACGACGTGGTCGTGGTCGGGAACGAGCGGGTCATCCGCGCGCGCCTGTCGGACGCGGAGTTCTACTACCAGGATGACCTGAAGCAGTCGCTGTTCGAACGGGCCCAGCTGCTCAAGAACGTCCTGTTCCAGGCGGACCTGGGCACCTACTGGGAGAAGGTGGAGCGAATGGCCGGAATCGCGGAGTACGTCGCCTCGGCGGGCTTCCCCCGGAAGGTGGAAGAGTGCCGGCGCGCCGCGATCCTCTCCAAGTCCGATCTCACCACGGGCGTTGTCAAGGAGTTTCCCGAGCTTCAGGGGGTCATGGGGCGCGATTATGCCCGCAAGACCGGGGAAACGGAGGAGACGGCGCAGGCCGTGTACGAGCACTATCTCCCCAAGGGCATGTCCGATGAGCTTCCGGGAACCGATGTGGGCGCTGCGGTGGCCATCGCGGACAAGGTCGACATGGTATGCGGCTGCTTCGGCGTGGGCCTGATCCCGACCGGAACGGCAGACCCTTATGGGCTTCGCAGGCAGACCCTCGGAATCCTCTCCATCCTGGAGGCGAAGGGGCTCCGGATTCCCCTGGAAGGACTCGTGGACAGGTCGCTCTCCGCGCTCGGCGGAAAGCTCCAATCGCCCGCGGAAGAGGTGAAGCGGAAGGTGATGGAATTCATCCACGGGCGGATCGTCAACCTCTGGACGTCCCAAGGATCCCCGGGAGACCTGGTGGATGCGGTCCTTGCGGCGGGGCTCACCGACGTGGTGGATATGCGCGCGAAGCTCTCCGCCCTCGTCACCTTCCGCCAGGAGGAGGCGTTCGAACCGCTGGCCGAGGTGTTCAAGCGGGCGATCAACATCACGAGAGGGTACGCGGGGCCTTTCGACGTGTCGGAAGCGCTCTTCGAGCACGAGGAGGAGCGCGCCCTGCACAAGGCAGCCCGGGAGGTCTCGGAAAGGGTCCACTCCGCAGCCCGGAGCGGGAAGTACTCCGAGGCATTCCGCGAGATGGCGCGCCTCCAGCCTCTCGTGTCGGCGTTCTTCGGAAAGGTCCTCGTGATGGCGAAAGAGGAAAAGGTGAAAAACAACAGGCTGGCGCTCCTGAAGAACCTCTCCAGCATGTTCGCATCGGTGGCGGATTTTTCCCGGGTGGCCGTGGGCCAGCAAAAATGAGGAAACCGGAGGAATAATCGGATGGCCACCAAGCGGGTGTATTTCTTCGGCGAGGGCAAGGCGGAAGGCCACGGCCAGATGAAGGACATCCTGGGCGGGAAAGGCGCCGGGCTTGCCGAGATGACGAAGCTGGGCGTCCCTGTTCCACCGGGATTCACCATCGGCACGGAAGTATGCAACCTCTATTACAGAAACAGGGGGAAGATCCCGCCCGATGCCAACCGGGAGATCGCCGCGCATCTCGCCCGCCTGGAGAGAGTCGCCCGGAAGAGGTTCGGGGACCCGAAGAACCCTCTGCTGGTGTCGGTCCGGTCGGGATCGAGGTCCTCGATGCCGGGGATGATGGACACGGTCCTCAACCTCGGGCTGAACGACAGGACGGTCCAGGGTCTCGGAAAGCGGGCGAAGAACGAGCGGTTCGCCTACGATTCGT
>DOTC01000170.1:0-4752 GCA_003513855.1 Deltaproteobacteria bacterium
GAGATAGCAGGGGGCGTGCCATGCCGGGAACCGGGCGCATGCGAACCCCCGAAACCGTTGATGGGAAAGGGAGAGCCAGGGGAGAGGGAAGCCGGGCCCCGCCGGACGGCAAAACCCCGGGCCCGACAAAACTGTAGGGTTAACGACAATCGTGGCGTGGTTCGTCGGCCGGCAAGGTCTCCGGGCCGCCCCTTCGCGCTGCTCCGGCGGGGCGGGGCCGGCGAGCGGACGTGCCGCCCTATTTCCAGGGGGAGCGCAGGGCGTGCTTCTTCATCTTGTAGGCGACCTGGCGGGGAGTCCATCCGAGGATCTTCGCCGCCCGCGCGATCACCCACCCGGTGGACTCGAGCGCCGTCCGGAGCTCCTCCCTCTCCAGGGCGAGAAGGTGGGCCGCACGGGAAGACGCCGGGGGAGGTGGTTCGCCGCGTCCCTCGGTGGGATGCGCGGCAGGTCCCTGCGGGGGACCCGGCGCCTCCGGCATCGCCCCCAGCCGGACCGCCCTCGGAAGGTCCTGGGCCCCGACGACGGAGGCCTTCGCCATCACCACCGTCCGCTCCACCAGGTTCTCCAGCTCCCGCACGTTCCCCGGCCACCGGTACTCGATCAGCAGGTCGAGCGCCCCGTTCGTGAAGGAGACCCCCTTGGCGTGCTCCCGGTTGAACCGGTCCAGGAAGTGCTCCGTAAGCGGGATGATGTCCTCCCGCCGGTCCCGAAGCGGAGGCAGGAAGAGCGGGATCACGTTCAGCCGGTAGAAGAGGTCTTCCCGGAACCGCCCCTCTTCGACAAGCCGCTCCAGGTCGGCGTTCGTGGCGGCGATGATGCGGACGTCCACCGACGTGGTCCGGTTCTCCCCGAGCCGCTCGAACTTCCTCTCCTGCAGGACGCGCAGGAGCTTCACCTGGGTGGGAAGGGGGATGTCGCCGACCTCGTCGAGGAGGATCGTCCCGCCGGAGGCCTGCTCGAACCGCCCTTTCCGCTCCTCGACGGCCCCGGTGAACGCGCCCCGCTTGTGGCCGAAGAGTTCGGACTCGAGAAGCGTCTCGGGCAGCGCCGCGCAGTTCACGGTGACGAACGGGCGGTCGGCCCGGGGGCTGGCCATGTGAATGGCGCGGGCGACCATCTCCTTGCCGGTCCCGCTCTCGCCGCGCAGCAGCACCGTGGCGCGGGAGGGGGCGACGCTCGCCACCTGGCCGAAGACCTCCTGCATCCGCTTGCTCTGGCCGACGATGTTCTCGAGCCGGTAGGTCCTGCGGATCTTCTTCTCGAACTCCTGCCTCTGCCGCTGGAACTCCTCCTGCAACCGGTCGATCGCCGCGTGCATCTTCAGCGCCTGCCCGATGAGGCTGCCGATCACCGTGAGCGCGCGCGCGTCCGCTTCCAGCGCCTGGGTGCCGGGCCTCCCGATCCTTTCGCCGGTCAGCACCCCGAGGACCTCGTTCCCGATCTTGATGGGCACGGCGATGTAGGAGAGGGGACCCGCCGGGGCCTTGCCGTGGGCCCGCGTCTTGTCCAGGAAAGACGGCTCCTGCCGGACGTCCGGGAGGGCGGAGGGGCCGCCGGACTTCATCGTCTTCCCGACGATCCCTTCCCCCCACACGTAGCGGGCGCGGGCGCGCTCCTCCGCCGCGTAGCCGGCGGACACCTCCATCCGGATCTCGCGCGTGGTGGCGTCGGGGAGAAAGATCGCCGTCCGGTCGAAGCCGAGCAGGCTCTGGAGGGTGCGGAGGGAGGTCCCCAGGGCCCGCGTGAGGTTCTGCGTGGAGGTGAGAATCTTCCCCACCTCGTAAATGGCGGAGATCTCCGCTTTTTCGGTGGATCGCCGGTCTGCCACCGGTAGATTATAACGCGGGGGAGAGGGGAACGAAAATTGTGAGGGGCGCCGGCGACCGGAGGTATAATGCGGTCAACCCTTTCCACGGGAAGAAGAAACGGCGGTTCGGCCGTTTCCCGCGGCGCCCGATCCCGATCGAGGAGGTCGTAAGGATGCGGAAGAAACAGTCCCGTTACCTCCGGGGACCGAGGATCCTGCCTCCCCCCATCGCGAAAGGGATCGGGGCGGTGGATCTCCTCGACAACCACTTCCTGGCCTACAACGCGGGCAGGTTGCGGGAAGGCGCCAGGCTGTACGCGGAGAAGATGCTGCAGCCCGACGTGACGGTCGGTCTTTCCCTTTCCGGGGCCCTCGTCCCGGCCGGACTGGGGGTCTCCTGCCTCGTGCCCCTGATCCGGGCCGGATTCGTCGACTGGATCGTCTCGACGGGGGCGAACCTGTACCACGACGTGCATTTCGGGCTCGGGATGGAGATGCACGCGGGGTCCCCGTTCCTCGACGACACGGTCCTCCACGGGGAAGGCGTCGTCCGGATCTACGACATCCTGTTCGCCTACGAAGTGCTCCTCGACACCGACGCCTTCTTCCGGCGGGTGCTCGAGGAGGAGGAGTTCCAGCGCGAGATGGGGACCGCCGAGTTCCACAACCGGATCGGACGATACGTCGCCGAGCGGGAGAAAACGCTCGGCATCGGGGAGGTCAGCGTCCTCGCGGCGGCCTGCCGCTACGGGGTCCCGGTGTACACCTCCTCCCCCGGAGACTCCTCCATCGGCATGAACGTCGCCGCGATGCGCCTGTTCGGCAGGGGGACGACGATCGACGTCTCGGCGGACGTGAACGAGACCGCGGGGATCGTCTACGCCGCCAAGAAAGGAAAGGGGAAAAGCGCGGTCCTGATCTTCGGCGGCGGCTCCCCGAAGAACTTCATCCTCCAGACGGAGCCGCAGCTGCAGGAGGTGCTGGGGATCGAGGAGAAGGGTCACGACTACTTCCTNNCAGGTCACCGACGCCCGTCCGGACACGGGGGGCCTTTCGGGGGCCACCCCTTCCGAGGCGGTCTCCTGGGGGAAGGTCGACCCGGACAGGCTTCCCGACGCCGTCGTGTGCTACCTCGACTCCACGGTGGCGATGCCGCTGCTTGCGGCGTACGTCCTGGAGCGGGTGAAAAAGCGCCCCTTGAGGCGCCTGTACGACCACCGCGCCGAGTTCGTCGCGGCGCTGGAGAAGGAGTTCCGGAAAAACTACATCGCCTGGAAGGCCGGGGGGAAGTGGCGCCCCCGCAGGTAGGGGGCCGTCCCGCCCGCGCCCGTCACCCCGCCCGATGTTCCCGCGGATCGATCGTTCCGCCGGCTGCGAGGGCCAGGAGAAGCTTCCCCGTCGCGTACGCGTCCGCCTCCGCACGGTGGAATGCCACCCCGATCCGCAGCTGCCCGCAGATCGCGGAGAGCGAGTGTTCGCGGAAGAGCCGGGTCCGCCGGGCGAGCGCCAGCGTGTCGATGACGGGGTTCCCCGGCCACTTCCCGCCGGCAAGCCTCGCCTCCATGCGCAGGAACGAAAGGTCGAACGGGGCGTTGTGGAAGACGAGGGGATCCTCCTGGAGGAAGTCGGAGATCCGGGGGAACAGGTCGGAGAACGTGGGCGCTCCGGCGACCATGAGGTCCGTGATCCCGTTGACCGCGGACGCTCCCGGGGAGATCGGCCGAAGCGGGTTCACGAGGGACACGAGCGAGTCGATCACGGTCCCGCGCAGGAAGCGGAGCAGCGCGATCTCGCAGACGCGGTGCCCGTCCAATGGGGCGAGCCCCGTGGTTTCCACGTCGACGGCCACGTAGGGATGTTCGGCGAGGGGGATCCCGTCGGTCCTCATGCCATCCATTATAAACGGCGGTCCCCGGCGCGTGACGTTCTTTCTCCCCTTTTCCCGTTTGTGGTATAAAGGCGGGACGGATCTTCCCGAGGAGCGTAAGGCCGATGAAACGATGGAAATGCAGCGTATGCGGCTACATCCACAAGGGCGACGAGCCCCCCACCGTTTGCCCCGTCTGCGGATCCCCCAGGGAGAAGTTCGTCGAGATGAAATGAGCCGTTCCGGGAAGAAGGTCGCGCTGGTGACCGGCGGAGGCCGGCGCATCGGCGCGGCGATTTCCCGGGGGCTCGCCCGCGAAGGATTCACCGTCGCGCTCACCTACCGCGCCTCGCGCGAAGAGGCGTCGTCCCTCGCCCGGGAGATCGGCGGCAGGGCCTTCCCTCTTGATCTCCTGCGCCTCTCGGGCATCCCCCGCCTCCGTGCAGCGATCCGGCGGGAGTTCGGGCGCCTGGACCTCCTCGTCCACAACGCGGCGGTCTTTCCCCGCACACCGGTGGGCGATCTCCTGGCCCGTGAGTGGGACGGGATCTTCGCCGTGAACCTGCGCGGGCCGTTCCTTCTGACCCAGGCGCTCCTTCCCCTCCTCCGTGAGACTCCCGGGGGAGCACTCCTTTTCCTGGGGGACGCGGGAGCGGCGAAGCTGTGGCCCGGCTACCTCCCGTACTGCCTCTCCAAAATCGCCCTCGCGCATCAGGCGGCGGCGTGGGAAACGATCCTCGCCCCGCAGGTCCGGGTGGGCCTGGTGGAGCCGGGCTTCGCGCTGATTCCCCCGGGGTTCCCGGAAGCCGAGTGGCGGCGGCTGCGCTCCCGTGGCGGGGTCCCGGGGCCGGATACGCCCGCCAAGGTCGCCGGCGCCGTGTTGCAATTCGTCCGGGACCGGGGATATAATTTTTCCTGCCCCTAATCATCCGGAGAGGAGAGCAGCCATGAAAAAATGGAGATGCAAGGTGTGCGCGTACGTGTACGATCCGGCCGTCGGGGATCCCGACAGCGGCGTGGCACCGGGAACCCCGTTCGAGAAGATTCCGGACGATTGGGCCTGCCCCCTCTGCGG
>DOTC01000170.1:4779-5354 GCA_003513855.1 Deltaproteobacteria bacterium
CCCGTTCGCGGAGGAGCTGTTCCGAAACATCTCCCGCGTCCTGCCGCCGGAAACGCTCGATTACGTGGTGATCAACCACTCCGAGCCCGATCACTCGGGGGCGCTCGTGGACCTGCTCGAGCGGAACCCGAAGGTGACCGTCTATCTCTCCCGGTCGGCGAAGATGTTCATCGACAACATCGTCAACAGGGAGTATTCGTTCAAGACCGTCGAAGACGGCGAGGAACTTCCCCTCGGCGGGAAGACGCTCCGGTTCCTCAACACTCCGTTCCTGCACTGGCCGGACACCATCCTCACGTATCTCGTCGAGGACAAGATTCTCTTCCCGTGCGATTTTCTCGGGGCGCACTACTGCAGCCCCGAGTTCTTCAACGACGAGATCCGCGAGCCGGAGAAGGTGCGCAAGGCGTTCGAGTTCTACTACGGCATGATCATGCGTCCCTACAAGGAGCACGTGCTCAAGGCGTGCGAGAAGATCAAGGACCTTCCGGTCTCGATGATCGCGCCGTCGCACGGGCCGATCCTGCGGAAGGATCCCCGGTCCTACATCGCCTGGTACGAGGATCGCGCCTCCG
>DOTC01000201.1 GCA_003513855.1 Deltaproteobacteria bacterium
GAATCGCTGGGGGCTCCGTCGAAAGGGTCCAGAAAGAAGACCACGGCGATCCAGTGGGTTTCGGCGGCGCACGCCCTTCCGGTCGAGGTGCGCCTCTACGACCGTCTCTTCACCGTCGCCGATCCCGAGAATGCCGGGGACGAAAAGAGCTTCAAGGACTTTCTGAACCCGGGCTCGATCGAGATCCTGAAGGAATGCATGGTCGAGCCTTCCCTGAGCCAGGCAGCCGCCGGAGACCGTTTCCAGTTCCTGCGGCACGGGTACTTCGTTGCCGACGTTGTCGACTCGAGGCCGGGCGCGCCGGTCTTCCACCGCATCGTCGATCTCAAGGACAGGTACCGGGCAGGGCCCCCGGCCAAAGGACGACGATAACCCGGCTACCAGCCGTACGCTCGCGGATCCGGCCCGCTCCCGGCGGAAGACACCAGCCGGAACCCCTTGTCTCCCAATCGCATCTAAACCTCGATGTACTCTGCAACCTGTTACATCATTTGATAGGGGGAAACCCGGGAGGAAGGTCATGAAGAAATTCGGGAAGGTTCTACCGGTCGGATTGGTCGCGGTTTTCGTCATCCTGGCAATGGGCGGTTCGGCGCTGGCGATGGACCACGCAGTGCAGACGCTGACCAAGGAGGGTGTAGGAAACTACCTTGCGGATGCCAGGGGAATGACACTGTACTGGTTCAAGAAGGACTCGCCAGGCAAGAGCGCCTGCGCCGGGCCGTGTGTCGAAAAATGGCCGGTCTACTACAGGGAAAAAGTCATGGCAGGCAAGGGGTTGAGCGACGGGGATTTCGGAACGATCACGCGCGAAGACGGGAAGAAACAGTCTACGTTCCGCGGTTACCCCCTCTACTATTGGGTGGGGGACAAGGCGAAGGGAGATACCAACGGCCAAGGTGTGAACAACGTCTGGTACGTCGTCGACCCGGCCAATTTCCCGCCGAAGATGTAGCAGGAGCGATCTGCTTTTCCTCCCGGGGAAAAGGGGGCTTTCCGGCAGGGTCCGGGAAGTCCCCGCCCGGGACCGAAAATATGTATCCGGCCGGTTCGAGCGTGCCGGAAAGAATGACCTGGGTCACCCCCCCCTGATCGTTCCCGAGGCGTGCAAAAGCCGCCGGATGACCTCGTCTCTGCCAAGTACGTCCATCACCTCGAAGAGTCCCGGGGAGACGGTTCCTCCCGTGAGGGCTACCCGGACAGGCTGGGCCACCTTTCCCAGCTTCACCCCCTTGTTCTCCGCCGCGCGGAGGAGGACCGGTTCCATCGCGACGGGGGTGAAATCGGGCAGATCGGCAAGTTCCCGGGCGATCTCCTCGAACAGGGGGGCCATTTCCGGGGTCAAAAACTTCTCCGCCGTTTTCGGGTCCGGATCCTTTCTGCGGAAGTAATACTCCGACGCCTCCGCCATCTCCTCGAGCGTCCTCGAACGTTCCTGGAACGTGCGCACCGCTTTGGCGAGCCACGCGGAGGGCTCCGCTTCGATTCCCCGCCTGCGCAGGAACGGGACGAGGAGGACGGCCAGCCGGTCCGGTTCGCCCGTCTTGATGTAGTGGGCGTTTACGTGAAGGAGCTTCTCCGGGTCGAAGCGGGAGGGGGACTTTCCCACGCTTTCCAGGGAGAAGATCTTCTGGAGCTCCTCCACGGAGAAGATCTCCTGGTCGCCGTGTCCCCATCCCAGGCGGACGAGGTAGTTGATCATCGACTCCGGAAGAAATCCCCGGTCCCGGTACGCCGTCACGGAAACGTCGTCCTGCCTCTTGGAGAGTTTCCCTCCCTCCATTCCGTGGATGAGGGGGAAGTGCCCGAACCGCGGCAAGGGATACCCAAGCGCCTCGTAGAGCAGGATCTGCCTGGGGGTGTTGTTCAGGTGGTCGTCCCCGCGCAGAACGTGGGTGATTCCCATCGTCGCGTCGTCCACGACCACGACGAAGTTGTACGTCGGCGAGCCGTCCGTGCGGAGGAGGACGAGGTCGTCCAACTGCTCGTTTTCATAGGCGACGGTTCCCCGGAGCAGGTCCCGAACGACCGTCCTTCCCGAGAGGGGGGCCAGGAAGCGCACCACGGAGGGTTTCCCCTCGGCCTCGCCGGGGGGAAGATCCCGGCACCGCCTATCATAATGCGGTTTCTCTCCCCTTGCCCGGGCGGCTTCCCGGCGCGCATCGAGTTCCTCCGGGGTGCACACGCAACGGTACGCCCTGCCCTCCGCGAGCAGCCGTTCCGCCTCCTTCCGATACAGCACCATCCGCTCCATCTGGAAGTAGGGCCCCTCGTCCCAGGTNNCGGGCGAACAGCCAGTTGAAAAGCGCGGTGCGCGCGCCTCCGATATGGAGGTAACCCGTCGGGCTGGGGGCAAAACGCGTCACGACATCGGGCATGTACCGCCTCTTTCGTACCGTTGGTGCGTGGGGCCGGGCGACTGTTCCTTAAAGGAACGCCAGGCCTGCGTAGCCGACCACCTGCCCCCGGTCTCCGGAAACGTCGCCGGAAGTCGAATACTTCACCAGTCGGGCGGACGTGGCGCCAAGGGCAAGGGATGCGCAAAGGACGACCGTCGCGGGGATCACGCCGCACATCGAAATCCGTTCCGAACGGACGACCCGGAACAGGCCCTCCGGATCGAGCGCGAGCATGCGGTCGATCGCCATCCCGTCCTTCTTCCGCGCGAGGCCATCCGGTTCGTAGTGCGACATGTCGGAACTCGCGATCAGCAGGGGGGGGAGGGCCTCATCCCGCACGACACGGGCCACGGCCTCTCCCAGCGTCCGGCAATCGTTGAAGGAAAGGCGCCCGAGGGCAACGGGAACGAACCGGAACGTTTCCCGGAACCGTCGAAGGAACGGGAGCTGCACTTCCAGCGAGTGCTCTCCGCGGTGCGCGGAGGCATCTTCCGAAAGGAGCGGAGATGCCGCAAGAAGGCGTCCGGCAAGCTCCCCGTCGATCGGGACCTCCCCCCACGGCATCCGCCATCCCCCCCGTGACATGACGGCTGCGTCGTCGCCCACTCCCGTGTGGTTGGGGCAGAAGATGATGTGGCGATCGGGGATCTCCACCGAGGAGAATACCTCCCCGGCCACGCCGCCGGAGTAGACATACCCTGCGTGGGGAACGACGATCCCCCTGGCACGGATCTTTTCCCCGGTGTCCCGGGTGTAGAGGCGGACCAGGCGGTCCAGCTCCCGTGTCGAGTCCGGGTAGAAATGGCCCGCTACGGCAGGGTTCCGATTCATACCGTATCTTATACCACAGGAGGACACGGAGAGGCATATTCCCGATTGACACGGGAGGTGGGGTTTTCTATAGTGTTTCTTTTACTTTTCGGGGAAGTGCGCCGTTTGTACATACGAGCGTCCGAAATCTCCCGCGAGGGGCTGGATGTCATCGCCAGCCGCGGGAAGGCGTGGATCCCCCGGCTGCTGGAGGGGATGAACACATACCCGTTCCGGGCGTGCCGGATGCTTTCGATCACCCTTTTCCTTTCTCTGGAGGGGAGGGATCTGGAGGCCAGCGGGTCGTTCGTCGCCGAGGGGGAGGGCGCATGCGACCGCTGCGCGGAGTCCGTCACCCAGCGGCTGGAACGGGAGTTTCAGACGATTTTCGTCCCGGCGGACCGCGGCCCGGTCGAGGCCGGGGACCTGGAACTCCGGAGGGACGACCTCGACATCGCCTTCTACGACGGGGCGGGGATCGAGGTGGCGGATATCTTCTGGGAGCAGGTGGCGCTGGCCCTGCCGGCCAAGGTGCTCTGCCGGGAGGATTGCCGGGGAGTGTGTCCGCATTGCGGCGGAGACCGGAACCGGACGGAGTGCGATTGCGCCGGGGAAAGACGGGAAGGGCCGTTCGACGTCTTGAAGACCTTGAGGAGAGAAAAGGAGTAAGCGATGCCGAATCCGAAACGACGCGGCTCCAAATGCCGCCGGGACAAGAGGAGAACCCACAAGAAGCTGGCCGATCCTGCGCGCAGCTCCTGCCCGCAATGCAAGCAGGTGAAGCGGCCCCACGCCGTCTGCCCGAATTGCGGAACGTACAACGGCCGCGAAGTGATTGCCAAGGCCTGACGTCCATTCCTTCCTGCCTTCGATGAAAATAGCGGTTGACGCGATGGGAGGGGATCACGCCCCGGGAGAGGTGGTCCGGGGAGCGGTGCAGGCGTTCCGGGAATTCCATCTCCCGATCGTTCTCGTCGGCAGGGAAGAGTTGATCCGGGAGGAGTTGCGCCGGGCGGGAGCGGAAGAGATGGAGGTGCATCACGCCTCCGAGATCGTGGAGATGGACGACAGCCCGGGAGGGGCGATCCGGAAGAAAAAGGACTCCTCCCTGCGCGTGGGGCTCAACCTCGTGGCGGAGGGGAAAGCCGGTTCCTTCGTGAGCGCCGGGAATTCC
>DOTC01000086.1 GCA_003513855.1 Deltaproteobacteria bacterium
GGGCCTGGCAGCGGGGAAATCGCAACGCGGACGAGCACTGGCACCTTTGACCTCGTGAAAGGGAAGGGACCCATCACGGGCGATTTTGTATATACATTTCGAGATGGATCGACGATACATACCACCGCTACCGGCATGACTACACCGGTAGACGGAGGGAAAAGGAGCGTAGCGGAAGGGACATACGAAACTATTGGTGGAACGGGACGGTTCGCAGGATTGAAGGGGAAGGGGACCTGGAAGGCGGAACGGCTTGGCCCCCCCCAAACCGGTAGCGATGGCTACGTCGACGCCATCGGCACCGTGGAGAAGCAAATGACCATGGACGAGAGACCTACTATGGAGGCGACGGGAACCCCATCGTTCGGCACCGAGGATTGGGTACCGCCTCAGGGAGAGACTCGGATAGTGGCTGTGAAACCCCCATCGTTCGGCACCGAGGATTGGGTAGGGACCATGAAATCCTCCGAGGCGCTGGGAGCCGGTGCGATACCAGAACCGGCCCCCGAGAAACTCAATTTGGACGACTACAATCCCGACTGAAAAAACGCGGAGAGTCAACCGGAAGACTAAGAAGGGCGGGGTTCCCTCCCGCCCTTCTTCTATGCGTAACAGGTCACCACAACCCGGCCCTGTCATTTCGGGGCATCTCTTTTTTCCTGGTGAGGCCTGAAATTGTCGGTTAATGCAAAGGCTAGCTCTTCGAGGTAACGACCGTATTGATCTTCGGAAGTGTTCACGCTGAACGAGATGTCTTTGGAGTCGGAGTGGATGCCCCCTACCTTCCAGCGTCCCTGACGGGAATTGCTCCAGATCGTCGCCCCGCTCACGGTCTCCCAATGCCTGGAAACCATCGAGATACTCACGGCCGCAGAAGCGTGGATGGAAGAAAGGTCGGTCCCGAACCGAACATTGGGTTGCACGTTGGAAATTTCAAAGCTGCCCGTAAAAACCGAGCTCACCCCGTATTTTCTTTCAATCGCTTTGATGGCCTCGATGTCCAACGAGTCCCGGCCGAGCCTTGTTACCAATCGGTCTTCCGGCCCCAATTCAAGAAAGCGTACCTGAGGTTGGGCGTCCTGGATAAAACCGATGAATTTTTGGGTGGCGATCCGATTGAGATTCTCATTGGAGTTGGAGGTAAATTCCACGATGCCGATCGTTTTATACGGCTGCAAATCGATTTTCGGAGGAATTTCCACGATGACCGTGTGAGCGCATCCAACGGCCAATAAACTGACCACTAGGGATCCCAGAACGATTTTCAGAGTACGTGGGTCGGGAATTTCCATTGGGGTTTCCTTTTTCGCGATAGATGACGTCGACAACCCTCCGTAGGATTTATCGGCGATAGCCTCAAAGAAGTTCATGCAATTCGGATAGATCGAACGGCAATTCCCTGGGTATGGGTTCCGGTGCGGTATTTCACCGTCCGCACCTGCAGCAGGGTGTCAACGGCCCTGGGTCTCGCACCGGTCCTCCTCCCCGAGCCGAAGGAAACCCAGCTCATAGACACAATAAAAACCATCGTCTGTGAGGAATCAGGGGGCCTGCTCCGGGCATCCAGAGTAGGGCAGGGAAGGACGGAACCAAGGAGGAAAGAATGGGACAACGGCGGGATTCGGTTCGCAGGGAACTGCTCGACCGCACGCTCGTCTCGCTGTTCGGGAAGATTTCCCCAGAGTCGTACCGGGAAATCGAGGGGAACCTCGAGGTGGTCCATCTGAAGGGAGGGGAATGGCTGTTCTCCCAGGGGGAACCGGGCGACTCCATGTACATGGTCATGGGCGGACGCCTGCGGGCCCTTGGCCGTTCCGACGGCGGGGGCGAGCGAATGATTGGAGAGATCTCCCGCGGCGAGAGCGTGGGTGAGATGGCCCTGATCACGGATGAGCCGCGCAGCGCAAGCATTGTTGCGATCCGGGATTCCATCCTGATCCGCCTGTCGAAGGCCTCGTTCGAGAGATTGATCCGGTCCCAGCCAGACCTCCTCCTGAATCTCTCCCGGCTGGTCATCCGCCGGTTGACCCGGTCCCAGCGAGGCAGGGGTCGCAACTCCCGGATCCGGAGCGTCGCCGTGGTCTTTGCCGGGGAGGGCGTCCCCCGGGAAGAGTTCATCCGGCGTTTCTCGGCGGCTCTCGGAGTGCACGGATCGATCCTGAATCTCAGCCGGGAGCGGGTGGAGGCTCTCGCCGGAATCCTTCCGGCGGCCGAAGGAACGGAGGCGGACCGGTACCTGGCTTCGTGGCTCGACGAACAGGACGGAAGACACCGTTTCCTCGTGTATGAGACGGAGGAGACCGATAGCCCCTGGACCCGGCGCTGTCTCCGGCAGGCGGACCGCGTGCTTGTTGTCGCGGGGACAAAGGAAGATCCCGCCCCCCGCGGGGTTGAGGCCGATCTATTGGTGGCTCCCGGCCCGTTCGCGAACGCGTCCCGCGACCTCGTGCTGGTCCATCCGGGGGAAGGGCTCGCGCCCTCCGGAACAAGCCGATGGCTCGATCCCAGGGGATCGGTACGACACTACCATCTCCGCTGGGATTGCGGCGCGGACATGGAGCGCCTGGCGAGGGTTCTGGCCGGGAAAGGGGTCGGGATCGTCTTTTCGGGGGGCGGCGCCAAGGGGTTTGCGCACATCGGCGTCCTGAAGGCGCTGCGGGAGGCCTCGATCCCCATCGACATGGTCGGGGGGACGAGCATGGGGGCCATCCTCGCCGCCGGGATCTCCGCGGACTGGGACTTTGATACCTACCTCCGGACATGCCTCCAGGCCTTCTCGCGCGGAAATTCCATGGGAGGAATAAGCCTTCTGCCGCTCGTGTCGTTTTTCAGCGGGGAACGCCTGGATTCCCTTCTCAAGGGTCAATTTGGCGGAGGCGAAATCGAGGATCTCTGGATCCCGTTCTACTGCGCCTCGAGCAATCTCACGACGGGTTCCGTGGAAGTTCACGACCGAGGCCCGTTGTGGAAGGCGCTTCGTGCGAGTGCGTCGCTGCCGGGGGTCTTCCCGCCGGTTGTCTACGGCAACCACCTTCACATCGACGGGGGAACGCTCGACAACCTTCCTGTGTCTGCAGCCCGGGAGTTCGGCGCCGGCGTGGTGATCGCCTGCGACCTGGACCTGGACAAGCAGTATCGGCTGGACTACCAGGTATTTCCTTCGAACTGGGAGCTCTTCAAGGACCGGTATATCACGCGCAGGAAACGGTTCCGGGTTCCCGACCTCCCGAGCATCGTGTTCCAGGCGACGCTCCTCGGAAATCATGAGAAGCACGAAAAGGCGCTTGTGGACGCGGACATTCACTTTCGCCCCAAGGTGCGAAAGATCCGTTTCCTCGACTGGAGCGCGTTCGGGCAGGCCGTGGAGATCGGATATCTGCACGCCAGGGAGCGTCTGGAGCAGGCGGGACGGGCGTGGCTTGACCCCGACTGCACCTGACCGCCATCGTCCAAGCATGATTCCCTAAACGCTGGTATCCCGGCCGGGTTCGCCGGCCGGTTCCCGGAGAGAAACAAACGACGGTCTTCCCCTATTGCGGTTGGTCTCACACCGGGGGACAGGCCAACGCGGCAGCCACACCGGAAGTATTGCGGGGCACCCAATCCGGACAAGAAAAAACTCCGGACGCGATTGCACGCGTCGGGAGTCAATGGGACCGGTTGAAACGGGAGCCTTCGGTACCGGGAGAGGGCTCCTACTCCAAGCGATACTTAAAGGAAATATTGACCCGCGCCCTGTAGGCGACGACTTTGTTCTTGTCGATCGCCATGTCCAATTTGACGACTTCTGCGACTCTCAGGTCTTCGAGAGATTTCCCGGCGGTCTCCACCGCATTTTTCGCGGCTTCTTCCCAGGAGTTCTTGCTCGTGCCTACGACGTCAATAATTTTGTAGATGCTCTCCATCGCTGCGCCCTCCTTTCCGTGTCTTTTGCTTTCTTCGGTGGGACCAGCATCATAATATCAGCATTCGTTGATTTAGGAAACCGCTTCCGGACCGGACCATCATTGGGAAACCCTTCTTCATGCCGAAAACAGCCGTCGTTTGCACAAGGTTTGCGTCCCATCCGGAGCGATCCTCGGGGAGCGACGCCCCTAATCGTCGAAATCGCCCTGGGCGCCCTTGTCGCTGCCCAGGGTCTTCGCCCTCTCGACGATCTTCGCGTCGGTCCACTCCGCCGGGTCCTCGATCCGGCCCGTCTTGGGTCCGAGGTCGAAGGAACCCGACGCAAGGATCGCCTCGATGGCCAGGGGCGCGGTGTCCTTCGCGTTGAACACCTGGGTCATCATCTTGTAGGCGAACTCCTCGACCCCCCGGCACATCCGCTCCCGGACCTCGGCGGGCAGGGCGAGGAGACGGTTCTCGAACGGCAGGTTCAGGTTCTTGTAGTCCCCCTTCTTCCACCCCTTCCCGTCGGCGTATGCGACCATCTCGGCCCACGTTTCCTCGGTCATCCCTTCGCCTTTCCGCTTGATGAAGCGTCCCTCGGCGTCGAGCTGCGCGTTGCCGTAGTCATTGACCTCGAGGCCCCACGAGATCATCTGCAGGGCGGTGGCTACGTTCGCCTTCGTGGTGTGGGTGCGGTTCGCGATCTCGCGGAGCCGCTCGGTGCTGTTCCCGGAGGTCCCGTGCTGGGCGCCGCTCATCTTGCAGGGAACGAGAGCCTCGTGGATGTCGGCGGTCAGCCCCACCTGGATGCCGGCGTCGGACGCCTCGATCCCATGCGTGGTCCCGTTGTTCAGGGCGATCCAGTCGGGGAAGATGCCGCGGGCGTTCAGGCCGCGGACGAGGAACAGCGCCTCCCCGACGGTCGAGAGCCCGGAAGCGCCCTTGATCTCGCCGACCTCGGTCTCCAGCCCGGCCCACTTCGGGATGAACGGGTTGATGGCGATGCTCGCGAGGAGGTTCCTGTCGTCAGGCTGGTGGGAGGCGTCGATGGCG
>DOTC01000239.1 GCA_003513855.1 Deltaproteobacteria bacterium
ATGGCGATGGCGATGCCCCCCAGGCTCATGATGTCGGCGTTGATGCCCAGGGCGTGCATGGCCACGAAGGCCATGAGGATCCCGAGGGGGAGGGTCAGGATCGCCACCAGGGCGCTTCTGACGTGGAAGAGGAAGACGAGGCAAACCAGCGCCACCACCACGGACTCCTCGAGAAGCTTCCCTTTCAGGGTGTCGATGGCCCTGATGATCAGCTCCGACCGGTCGTACACGGAGCGGAGAACCACCCCGGGCGGAAGCCCCGCCTCGATCTCCCCAATCTTCTCCTTGACCCGCTCGATGGTGGCCAGCGCGTTCTCACCGAAGCGCATGACCACGATCCCACCCACCACGTCCCCCCGGCCGTCCAGGTCCGTTACGCCCCGGCGGGACGCGGAGGCCAGCTGGACGGTGGCGACGTCCCCCACCCGCACGGGCACCCCCTCGGGGGTAGCTCCCAGGACCACGGACTCCAGGTCTCCCATGTCCCGGATGTAACCCAGCCCCCGGATCATGTACTCCCGGTCCGCCATCTCCAGGACCATGGCCCCCACGTCTTCATTCGCGCCCCGAACGGCGTCCATGACCTGATGGACCGCGATCCCGAATCCCCGCATCCGCTCCGGATCCAGCGTCACCTCGTACATCCGCTCGAAGCCCCCCACGGAGGCGACCTCGCTCACGCCGGGTACGGCGGTGAGCTGGTAGCGGAGATACCAGTCCTGGATGGAGCGGAGATCGGCCAGGGAATGGGTTCCCGTGGTGTCCTCCAGGACGTACTGATAGACCCAACCCAAGCCGGTGGCGTCGGGCCCGAGTGCGACTTCGGCTCCGTCAGGGAGGCGTCCCTGAAGGCCCGAGAGGTACTCCAGAACCCTGCTCCGGGCCCAGTAGATGTCCGTCCCGTCCTCGAAGATGACGTACACGAAGGAGACGCCGAAGAAGGAGAAGCCCCGGACGGTCTGGGCTCCGGGAACCTTGAGCATCTCCGACGCGATGGGATAGGTGACCTGGTCCTCCACCAGCTGGGGGGCCTGACCCTGGTAGTCGGTCTGGACGATGACCTGCACGTCGGAAAGGTCAGGGATCGCCTCCAGGGGTGTCCGCCTCATGGCGATGACCCCGGCGGCAGCCGCGAAGACTGCCATGAGAAGGACCAGGAACCTGTTCCTCGCCGACCACTCGATGACCCGCTTCATTCTGGTCAGCCCTCCTGCGGGCCCTGCTCGTGGCCCCCATGGTCATGCGTGGTGGCGGTGCCCGGCTGGATCGCACTCATCTCGTGGCCCGAATGATCCACGGCCGTGGTATCCGGCTGCATTCCGCTCATGTCGTGGCCCGTGTGGTCCGTGGCCGCCGTGTCCGGCGCCATTCCGGATCCACTCTCTCCTCCCATGTCCATCCCGGAATGGTCCATTCCGGCCATTCCAGCCATTCCGGCCATGGCAGCTCCCAGGTTCGACTCGGCATCGATGAGGAAGGTCGCCGATGCCGCCACCACGGTTCCCTCTCTCAGTCCGGAGAGAATCTGGATCTGATCCCGATTGCTGAGCCCGGTCACGACCTCCATGGGGTGCAACTGGCCGTTGGACATCCGGTGGAAGATGATGGATCGCTCTCCGGTCTGGAGCACCGCCGAACGGGGAACCAGAACCGTCTCCGCCTCGGTTGAGAGTTGCAGTTCCACGCTCGCATACATCCCCGGCTTCAGCTTGAGCTCCGGATTGCCGAGCTCCAGTCGCACCGTTCCGGTGCGGGCCCCCGGTGAGACCGTGGGGTAGACATAGCTCACGGAACCGTGGAACATCTCCCCCGGGTAGGCTTCCAGGCTCACCATCCCGTGCAGGCCGTTCCGGATCAGAGAAAGGTCCTTCTCGAAGACCTCGGCCTCGATCCAGACCCTGCTTAGGTCGGCCACCCTGAACAGCTCCATTCCCGGGTCGATTCGGGCCCCCTCTACCACGGATTTCCCCACCACCACTCCACCGGCCGGGGCTCGGAGGGTCACGGTCCGGACCACGGAGCCCCGTTCCTCCATGGCTGCGATCTCTTCCTCGGGAATATCCCAGTAACCGAGGCGCCGCCGGGCCGCTTCCAGGAGGGTCTCGGCATTCTCCCTTGCCCGGGAGGACCCTCCGCTTTTGGCTTCCTCGACGAGCCTCCGTGCGAGGATGAGCTCTTCCTGGGCAGAGATCAGATCTGGAGAGAAGATCTCGAGCAGGGGTTGGCCCGCCCTCACCGGAGCGCCCGTGAAATCCACGTAGAGGCGTTCCACCCACCCGCCGATCTTCGCGTTCACCGTGCGGATGCGCCTCTCGTCGTAGGTGACCCTTCCCACCGTCCGGATCGTCTTCACAAGCTCCCCGACAGTCACTGGGGTTGTCCGCACGCCGATCGACTGGATCGTGTTCGGATCCACCCGGATGGTCCCCATCTCGCCGCCAGCGGGCTGGGCCGGCTCCGTCGAGGATTTCACCGGCACGAGGGTCATTCCGCAGATGGGGCACGCGCCGGGCTTGTCGGTGACGATGAACGGGTGCATGGGGCACGTGTACTGCTTCTCCTCCGCCGCCGGTTTTCCCGCCGGTGCCGTTTCCGGATGCCCGTGCAGGGCTTCCCTCGTCATCCAGTAATAGGTTCCGGCGCCCCCCGCCCCCACGGCGAGCAGCACCAGAAGGATCTGCGAGACAATCTTTTTCCCGGTCATCGACCCGTCCTCTCGTTCAAAAGAGTTCCTCCCCCAGCACAAGCTCCAGCTGGGCAGCGCGGACCCCGAGGGCCTGTGCCGTTTTTTCCCGTTCGATCTCCTGCTGGTACAGTGCGATCTGTCCGAGAAGGACCGAGGAGAACTCGACCGCGCCCACCTGGTACGCGGAGAGGGAGGCGGCAACCGACTCCCTCGCCTGCGGCAGAAGACCCGTGTCGAACAGGGAGAGGGAGGCCGTCAGCGCCGCGATATCCGCGGTTATGTCGCGAATCCGGTTCCGGACCCCGTTCCAGGCGTTTTCATGGCTCCTTTCCGAGGAAGAAAGGTCACGCAGCGCAGCCTCGACCTCCTTGTCCTGTTTCCGGCCGTACCACAGGGGAAGCGAAATCCCGACGCCTGCACTGAAGAAGTCCGGGCGCTCGGTGCCGTTCGGGGCGTCCTCGCGGAACTTGTAGGCGGCGCCGATCTGGAAGTCGGGAAGGATCTGCTTGCGGGCAAGTTTCAAGGCGGTTTCCTTCTGCGTTACCGCATCCTTCTCCCTTTTCAGGTCAGGGTTGGATCCCCTGGCTATTTCGAGGAGCTCCTCCTCGGAGTGGGGAATCTCGGGGAGCGCGGAGGAGGGAGGAAGGTCCACCTGGGTCCCCACGGGCCGGTCCCGCAAGGTGTTCAGATCCGCCAGAAGCTCCACTTTCCTTTTGCGTATGGAGATCAGCATGTTCTCCAGCCGCGAGATCTCCACCTGGGCCTTGAACAGGTCCTGCTGGGGCGCTTTCCCCACCGCATAGCGGGAATTCGCGACCGCCAGAAGTTCCCCGAGGAGGGCCTTGTTCTTCTCCGCCAGCCGGGTGATTTCCCGGTTCTCCAGGAGGAGGAAGAAATCCTTCTTTACCCGGAACCGGATCAGGTTTTTCATGCTTTCCACCCGGTCCCCGGCCTGGACCGCCTCCAGCCTCGCGACCTCCTCCTTGAGGGAACGTTTCCCGGGGAACGGGATGGCCTGGGTTATCCCGATGTCCCTCGAGGTCATCGGCTCCTTGTCGAGGGCGAAGTCATCCACGGGCAGGTTCGAAAACGCAAGGGAGAGCATCGGGTCGGGGAGGGAGCCTGCAGGGAGGATCCGCTGCTCCTTCGCCTCGGCCGTCGACCGGAAGGACTGGAGTTCGGGGTTCCGTTCGAGGGCTTCCTGCACGAGGGCGTGGAGGGCTTCCCTCTCTCCGGTCGAATCCCCCGCCGTGGCGGCCGGGGAAAGCAAGGGCAGGAAGAGCAGGACCGCCAAGATCCTCTTCCCCGGAATTCCCGGTCCGGTCATCCCGCCTACCTGCCGGTCGCCGGGGGACAGCACGCACTGCCGGGCCCGCACCCCGTCGTGGGCTTTCCGCCATAGATCCCGTACGACCCTCCGAGCAGGAGCGTCGCGGTCACCGAAAGGACGATCGCCGCAACCACGGCGATCAACAGACCCCGCCACGTCGGAGACGAGGACCCGGTCCCGTCGTCCGGCTCCCCTCCTCCCGGAGGCGGTTCCTCCCCGGGAAGATCCTGTTTTTCCCGCACGTCCATTCCCTCATCCATCTCTTTCTCCTCCTTGTTCCGCTGGGACGGTAACGATTCCCGCGCTCAGATCGCCCTGCGGGTAACGGAAAGGTCGACATCCTCCGCGACCAGGCCGTCACGGAGGTGCACCGCGCGCGTGGCCCGTGACAGATTGGTGCGGTTGTGGGTCACCATGAGCACGGTCTTCCCCCGGCCGTGCCACTCGGAGAACAGGTCCAGGATCTGCGCCCCCGTCGCCGTATCGAGGTTCCCCGTCGGTTCATCCGCGAGCAGGACGGGAGGGTCGTGGACCAGCGCGCGTGCGATCGCAACGCGCTGGCACTCCCCGCCCGACAGCTCCGAGGGCAGCCGGTTCTCCTTCCCCGAAAGACCTACGGATGCGAGAAGCTCGTCCGCCCGGTCCGCCTTTTCCCGGGGAGCCATCCTCTCGGGGGAGAGGGGAACCATCACGTTCTCGCGGGCTGTAAGGTACGGAAGGAGGTGGTATGCCTGGAAGATGAACCCGATGGTCCGCTTCCGGAAGTCGGCAAGCCCGTCGGCGGACAGTGCCGGGAGCCGGAAGCCCGCCATCACGACATTCCCGGATGTCGGGGCCTGCAGGCCGCCCAGGATCGCGAGCAGCGTGCTTTTTCCGGCTCCCGACTCGCCCGTGATCGCCACGTATTCCCCCGCGGCGACCGAGAAGGAGANNCATCCTTCTCTCCTTGAAGGTCTTAAAGAGCGCGGATCGCTTCCGTCGGGGACAGGGCAGCCGCCCGCCGCGCGGGAGGGATGCTGCCGAGGAGTCCCAGGGCCATCCCGATGACGATGCCCAAAATCGCCGGCGCGGGAGCCACCTCCGTTCTCGCCATCCCGAACAGGGGGGAGGCGATCCACGCGGCCGCCATCCCCACGGCGGCCCCGGACGTCGCGGACAGAAGGGATACCCATCCCGTTTCCCAGAACAGGAGGGAAACGATGGCGCGCCGCCGGAAGCCGACGGCACGAAGAACGCCGATCTCCCTTGTCCTTTCCTGGACGCTCCCCATCACGGTGACGAACACCATCAGTCCCCCGATGGAAAGAACGATGGCCGAGACCGCCAGGCCCAGGCGGCGGAACTGGTCCACCGCGGCCTTCCGGCTTTCCACGACCTGCCGGATCGCCTTGACCCTCGCGCCGGGAAGCGCGTCGCCGATCTGTCCGACGATGTCCTCCACCGGGCAGTCCTTGCACAGGGCCGCCACCTCGAAGAAGGTCACCGCCCCGGGGCTCCTCGCGAGGGACTGGACGTCCCCGATATCGGCGATCACCATCGAGTCTTCCTTCTCGCCCGTAGGATGAAGCACTCCCGCCACGCGGAACGTCCTCCCCCCGGAGGTGACGGCCTCCCCCTCCCTCTTGTCCAGGAGCGCGGCGACTTCGGAGCCGAGGAGGATCTCCCCCTTCCCGCGGGGAACCGTCCCGGACACCTTCCACCAGGGGCGCGCATCGGAGATCTCCCCGGCGCGCAGTCCCATCCACACGACGTCTTTCCCGGACGCGTCGGTCGCGGTGAGGAAGAAGGGAATGACCGACCGGAGGCGCTCCCGGAACCGGATGGAGCGGATCGCCGTTTCGTCCGACATCGTCAGCTTCGCGTGGGCGACCTGTGCGCCTCCCAGGGCGATGTCCCCGAACCCCAGAGAAAGCTGCTCCGTCCGGGGGACGACCAGGATGTTCGCCCCGAAGCGGTCCAGCTTGTCGCGAACCGCCCCCTCCATCTGCATGGTGAGGGATGAGAGGGCAACGAAGGTCCCGATCCCGAGGAAGATCCCCAGGCCGGTGAACACGGCGCGCGATTTCCGCCGGAACAGGTTCTTCCAGGCCAGTTTCCGGATATTCATCCCGTCCGCCTCATCCGGCCCGCTACGACCTTTGCCCGACGAAGTAGCCGCTCCCCGCCGCGATATCCTTCTTCTGGATCAGGAGGTGGTCGCCATCGACCGTGCGGACGAGGGGCGCGGGGTTGCATCCTCCCTTGAGCTCGTTGACCTTCACGCTCGGGAACGTCTGCCCGCAGTTGTTGCAGACCATCAGGTCGCCCTCCTGGCGGTATCCCTTGTTCGACCGGAAACAGACGTCGCAGGCGTCGTAGGCGGCCCGGTGGACCCCATCCGAGCTCTTCACCGCAAAGTAGTGGATCCGCCTTCCCTCGAGGTCTGCCTCGAGAAAGATCGCCTTCCCGGACTCGAGGGCCGAAAGTGGGATCCTCACGGCGTCCGCGGTCTCGATCACGCCGGCCTTCCTCGCCCGCTCCACGGGGGAGTCCTGGAAGAAATACCCGAACCATCCTGCCGCCCCGATCGCGGCCACTCCCAGGAACACCGCCGCGAAAAGGAAGGTACGCTTTCCCTTCCCGCCTCCGGGACGGGGTCCGCCGGCTGCTCCTTTCGAGGTCGTGTGCGCTGTTTCCTTTCGTCCTGCGGTGTTCTTCATGGCCTGGCCCTCCGAATCGTTATTCCTGCATCCGGCAAGCACCTCTCGTGCCACCTTGCCGCGAAGCGGAATTTCGTCGTGATATCGTAAGAGTGCAACGGGAGGGCTTCCCGGGAGTGAAGCCGCGGAAGTCCATTCCTTGAAGAATATTCTCTATGGGTAGGGACTATTCGCTTGTCGCTTCAGGCGATGGAACAGGGCGAACGGGGGATCGCAAGCGTCCCTCACCTGTGCTTGTGCGCGTAGCGCAGGACCGTCGTTTTTTCCATGGTGATCATCCCCCCGCTCATCATCTCGTCGATCTTCGGCATGATCTGGTCGATCTTCTCCTGCGTATCCACGGCAATGACGATGACGGGAAGATCCTTCGACAATCCCGCCGATCCCGTCCCCCGGCGCATGCTGCGAGCTCCGTACCCTGCGATGCCCCGGATGACCGTGGCGCCGGCGAACCCTTCCTTCCGGAACAGCTTGAGGAAGGCCTCGTACAGGAGATCGTCCCCGTACCTGTCCCCCTCGTTGAACCAGATCCGCAACCGGATTTTTTCCCTCACAAGCTTGCTCATGATCCGTCCCTCCCCTTCCTCTCTGCGTCGGGCAGGCGGGTCGATTGGCCGTTTTCGGAGAGGAGAAACCAGAGTACTGTAGGCACCCCCACGATGACGACGACCCAGAAAAGCATCACCCAGCCCAT
>DOTC01000183.1 GCA_003513855.1 Deltaproteobacteria bacterium
GTCAACAAGCTGCGCGGGACGCTGCATTGCTGCGCGGTGAAGGCTCCCGGCTTCGGTGACCGGCGCAAGGCGATGCTGGAGGATATCGCCATCCTTACCGGCGGCCAGTCGATCGCCGAGGAGATGGGGATCAAGCTCGAGGCGGTCCAGCTGACCGACCTCGGCAGGGCCAAGCGGGTTGCCATCGACAAGGAGAACTCCACGATCATCGACGGGGCCGGCAAGAAGGCCGACATCGAGGGCCGCGTGAAGCAGATCCGGGCGCAGATCGANNGAAGAAGGCCCGCGTCGAGGATGCGCTCCACGCCACCCGGGCAGCGGTGGAGGAGGGGATCATTGCCGGCGGCGGCGTCGCCTACATCCGTGCGGCCAGGGCGCTGGACGGCATGAAGCTCGATCACGACCAGCAGGCAGGCGTCGATATCGTCCGGAAGTCCCTGGTCGAGCCGGCCAAGCAGATCGCGATCAACGCGGGCCAGGACGGCGGCGTGGTCGTGGACAAGATCCGGACCGGGAAGGGGAACTACGGCTTCAACGCGGCCACCGAAAAGTTCGAGGACCTGATGGACGCCGGGATCCTCGACCCGACGAAGGTGGCGCGCGTCGCCCTGCAGAACGCGGCTTCCGTGGCCGGCCTCATGATCACCACGGAGTGCGCGATCACCGACAAGCCGGAAGAGAAGGAGAAGATGCCCCCGATGCCTCCGGGCGGCGGAGGCGGGATGTACTAAACCATGGTATGATGCAAAGGGTATAACGACAGGGGGGGCCGGGAGACCGGCCCCCTTTTTTGAAGGAGAAGGAACGTGCCGATCTACGAATACCGCTGCAGGAAGTGCCAAGAGGTGACCGAGAAGATCCAGGGGATGAAGGATCCCCCTCTAAGGAAGTGCCCCGCGTGCGGGGGAAAGCTCGAGAAGATGATGTCGCCGGGTGCCTTCATCCTCAAAGGCAACGGCTGGTACGCGACGGACTACGCGAACAAGGGCGTCGGCAACGGAAAGGACGCCGCGCCCGGGAAGGGCGGCGCCAAGGGGGCTGCATGCCCCGCGGCCGCGGAATCGACCTCGCCGGCCTGCGCCGGCTGTCCGAAGGCCGAATAACGTCTTTCCTCCAATCCGACACGGGGGGCTCGATACCATGCCCGCGCATCTTATCGACGGAAAGGCGATCGGGGCGGTCGTCCGAGCCGAGATCAAGGACAGGGCAGGGACGTTTGTCGCCCGTACCGGAATCACGCCATGCCTCGTCACGGTCCTGGTGGGGGAAGATCCGGCCTCCCGGGTCTACGTGCGGAACAAAGGGAAGGCCTGCACCGAGGCCGGCATGCTCTCCCGCCAGATCGACCTGCCTGCGTCCCACCCCGAGAACGATCTCCTCGCCCTCGTCGCCGAACTGAACGCGGACCCTTCCGTCCACGGCATCCTCGTCCAGCTTCCTCTCCCGGATCATATCGATGAGTCCCGGGTGATCGAAGCGATCGCCCCGGAGAAGGACGTGGACGGGTTCCATCCCGTGAACGCCGGGCGGCTTTTGTCCGGGGGGCCATGCTTCGTCCCGTGCACTCCCCTGGGGATCATGAAGATGCTCGACCACGAATCCGTGGATCTCAAGGGGAAGCACGCGGTCGTGGTCGGAAGAAGCAACATCGTCGGCAAACCGGTCGCGCTGCTCCTGCTCGCAAGGCATGCCACGGTGACGATCTGCCACTCCCGCACGAAGGACCTCCCGGCCGTGGTGCGTTCCGCGGACGTCGTGGTGGCGGCCGTCGGCAAGCCGGAGATGATCCGGGGGGACTGGATTGCGCCCGGCGCCGTGGTGATCGACGTCGGGATCAACCGGCTTCCGGACGGGAGGCTGGTCGGTGACGTGGCGTTCGAGGAGGCGAAGGAGACCGCCGGGAAGATCACGCCGGTGCCCGGCGGAGTCGGCCCGATGACGATCACGATGCTCCTTCACAACACGCTGGAGGCGGCGGCCCGCATAGCCGCGTCGGTGTAAGCTCTGCCCGCCCCCGCCGACCGCCGATACGCGCGCAGCCATGTGTGGGCGCGGCCGGAGAGCGACGGGGCAGTCCACGTGGGGTTCACCCATGTTCCGTGTTCCTACCTCGGGGATGTCGTGTTCGTCGAACTCCCTCCGCCCGGGACCGAGGTACGGGCGGGAGAGCCGATCGGGCTGGTCGAGTCGTCGGCCGCGGTCTGCGAGATCGTCGCCCCCGTTTCGGGAATCGTTTCGGAGGTCAACCCCGTAGTGGAAGGGGCCCCCGAAACGATCATCGTTGACCCGTTCGAAGGGGGGTGGCTGCTGGCCATCCGCCCGGCGGATCCCGCGGAGGTGGATGCCCTCCTTACCGTCGAGGAGTACAACCGGTTTTTCCCTTCCGAGGAGTAGACGCGGCCCTACCGGATCTTGAGCGCGTGCATCTCGTAAACGAAGTGGGCGCGGATCTGCAGGTTGGGGATCTTGTAATGTTCGGGGATCGGGTTATAGGGGGCCGCCATGCGGATCGATCCGAGCGCCTCGTCGTCCAGGACCTTGGAACCGGACCCCTGCAGAAGGGTCACGGACTCCAGGTGTCCGTTCCGCCCGATGACGAAATCAACGGTCAATTGCCCCTGGACCCCGGCGATCGCGGCTTCATGCGGGTACTGCCATACGAGCTCGATCTTCCGCTTGATGCTTGCGAAGTAGGAGATGTACTGGATCTCCGGGGCGTTCAGGGCGGTAAGCCGGGTCCCGCCCCCGCCCTCCTCGGCGATCGGCCCCTTCTCGGCGGCCTCTCCTCCCGTCCCCACCGCGTTCCCCGAGGACCTCTCCTCGCCCCGTCCCGACCCCGGAGTCGCTCTCGCGAACACCATCTTTCCCAGGGAGGGGGTCAACTCCCGGAGGGATTTGGGGGGGGCGGGCGCAGGCGGCTCGGGCGAGGGCGGAGAGGGCTTCTCCGTGGCCGACGGGGTCTCCTCGCCGCGCGCGACCCTCGCGGGTGGTTCGCTGCTCCTGGCGGACGGCGGCTCCTCCTTCGGGCGGGGTGCCGGGAACTCCTTCTCGGGCTGAAGATCGGGGTTGACGGGCAGGTCGGGGACGCGGCCCGCCAGATCCCGGGGGGTGGGCATGGGAGGCTTCTCTTTCCGGACCGGCTTCGGGGGAGAAGGCGGAGGGGGCTTCGGGCGCGCGCCCTCCACGATTCCCGGGCGAGGGGGGAGGAAATCGGTCGAGCGCGGCAGGTCCGCAAGGTCCACGACCATCACGTCCTCGGCTCGGTGCGGGGTCCAGGGGAACATCGATGCCAGCACCAGGAATGCCAGATGGAACAGGATGGAAAGGGCGACACAGTATGTCAGAAGGCGACTGTTCTGCATAACTGTATATTATCCGACCATCCCCCCCGCTTTTCAATTCGTGGGGCTCCCGGTACTATAAACAGATCGTGCATCACCGAGGAGCGCTCCCATCATCCCTCTGAAGGACACGGTTCCGGTCACCCGCACGCCGTACGTGAATTACGGACTGATCGCCCTGAACGTCGCCGTCTTCCTGTACCAGCTGAGCCTGGGCGAACAGCTGACGGACTTCGTGTATGCCTACGGCCTCATCCCGTTCCGTTTCCTGCAGATGGTTCCCCGGGATCCGGGCGAGCTGCTGACGCCCCTGTCCGCCATGTTCCTTCACGGCGGTTGGGCGCACCTGCTCGGAAACATGCTCTACCTCCACATCTTCGGGGACAACATCGAGGACAGGTTGGGACACGGAAGATATCTGCTGTTCTATCTGGCGTGCGGCGTCCTCTCCTTCCTTGCCCAGATCGCGTTCCAGCCGCATTCCATGGTCCCCAACGTCGGGGCTTCCGGGGCGATCGCGGGCCTGCTCGGGGCGTACTTCCTGCTCTTCCCGCGGGCCCGGGTTCTGACGCTTCTGCCGCTTCTCTTCTTTTTCCCTCTGGTGGAGATCCCTGCGTTCTTCTTCCTGGGGATCTGGTTTCTCGTCCAGTTCCTGAGCGGGGCGTCCACGATCGGCAGAACGTCCGCCCTCACGGGCGGGGTGGCGTGGTGGGCGCACATCGGCGGGTTCCTCGTGGGCATGTTCTTGCTGAAACTGCTCCTGCCGCGTGACTCCGCGCGCCGACCCTTTGTCCTCTGATTCTCCGGAAGGCCTGAAAATAAAGGTCCGGCGGGCGGACGACAGCGAGAAAAATGCCTTGACACGTGCTCTCCCTTCGGCATTCAATGAAATCAATTTCCAGGCGTGAACCGATCCCCCGGGTTTCTTGCATCCGGGGATGAGGGATTGGACACTATAACCACGGGAGGGGAGACGATGACGAAGGCGGAACTGGTAGGGTTCATGGCGAAAAAAGCCGGCATTGGGAAGGGGAAGGCGGAGGGGGCGCTCAACTCGTTCATCGAAGCCGTCTCGAGCACCCTGAAGAAGGGAAACAAGATCGCGTTGACGGGATTCGGGACATTCAGCGTGAGCAACCGGAAGGCCAGGATGGGGAGAAACCCGCAGACCGGCGCGGCGATCAAGATCAAGGCGACGAAGGTTCCCAAGTTCACGGCCGGCAAGTCCCTCAAGGAAGCGGTTGGCGGAAAGAAGAGATAGAGAACCCCAGTCTGCTGTGGTTCACCACCCCCCGGCCGGCCCCGCGCGCGGCCGGGATTTTTTTTGCCGGAGAGAGCATGTTCACGAAGATCCTGCTGCCCACGGATTTCTCCGTATGCTCCACGGTTGCCGCCGGGGTGGCAAGATCCCTGGCGGAGCGTTTCGGGTCGCGCATCGTGGTTCTCCACGTGCTCGATGAGCCGGCGACCCTCGACCCGATGTTCCGCGGGGACATCCCGCTCGAGATGCTCCGCAGCCGGATGGAGAATTTCGCCCAAGAGAACATAGACGCGTTTCTCGCCCGCTGCTTCTCCGGGTTCGAGAGTTTTGACACGATCATCGCCACCGGAGTACCGTACAGGGAAATTATCGGAAAGGCCCGGGAAGTCGCGGCGGATCTCGTCGTGATCGGGACGCACGGCCGAACGGGGGTGGAGCACGTGATCTTCGGAAGCACGGCGGAAAAGGTGGTCCGCATGGCCCCGTGCCCCGTGCTCAGCGTGCGGCAGGGGGACAAGCCGTTCGCTCATCCGTGACCTTTTCCCGAGGGAGGGATTTTCCCATGAGCACGATCATTGATGTACACGGGCGGCAGGTGCTGGACTCGCGGGGCAACCCGACCGTGGAGGTCGAGGTCCACCTGGAATCCGGGGGCCAGGGACGCGCGATTGTCCCATCCGGAGCCTCGACCGGGACGCGCGAGGCGGTGGAACTTCGGGACGGCGACCCGAAGAGGTACCTCGGCAAGGGAGTGGAGAAGGCCGTTCGGAACGTGAACCGGGTGATCGCGCCCAAGCTGATCGGCTTCGACGCCACCGAGCAGGCCTTTCTCGACAGGATGATGATCGAGCTGGACGGGACGGAGAACAAAAAAAGGCTTGGAGCGAACGCCATCCTCGGGGTCTCCCTCGCCGTGGCCCGGGCGGCGGCGGACCGGTGCGGCCTCCCCCTGTATCAGTACCTGGGAGGCGTGGGGGGGCGGACGCTCCCCGTTCCGATGCTGAACATCCTCAACGGAGGGTCCCACGCCGACAACAACGTGGACATCCAGGAGTTCATGGTGATGCCCGTCGGTGCGAAGACATTCTCCGAGGCTCTGCGGATGGGGGTGGAAACATTCCACCATCTGAAGAAGGTGTTGAAGGGGAAAGGGCTGAACACCAACGTGGGAGACGAGGGAGGGTTCGCCCCTCTGCTTCGGTCGAACGCCGAAGCGATCGAGGTGATTCTCGAAGCGATCGGAAAGGCGGGATACAGGCCGGGGAAGGAGATCGGCATCGCGCTGGACGCCGCGGCCTCCGAATTCTTCGCCAAAGGGAAATACCACTTCCGGAAATCGGACGGATCGAAGCGAACCGCCGACGGGATGGTGAAATACTACGAGGGACTGTGCCGGCAATATCCGATCCTCTCCATCGAGGACGGATTCGCCNNCTCATCAAGCTGAACCAGATCGGGACCGTAAGCGAGACGATCGACGCCGTGGAGATGGCCAAGCGGGCGGGCTGGACGGCCGTCGTGTCCCACCGGTCCGGGGAAACGGAGGACAGCACCATCGCCGACTTCGTGGTCGCCCTGAACACGGGGCAGATCAAGACGGGCTCGGCCTCGAGGACCGACCGGCTCGCCAAGTACAACCAGCTGCTGAGGATCGAGGAGGAACTGGGCCCATCCGCGAGATTCGAGGGAAGGGAAGTGTTCTATAATAGATGACATGAAGCAGCGGCTGATCGCGCTCATCATCCTGGACGGGTGGGGGTACCGGGAGGAGACCGTGGGAAATGCCGTGGCCCTGGCCAACACGCCGTTCTTCGACGGGCTTTGGGACGGGTTTCCCCATACGGTCATCCACGCCTCCGAGGAGCGGGTCGGGCTTCCTTCCGGGCAGATGGGGAATTCCGAAGTCGGGCACCTGAACCTGGGGGCGGGCCGCGTCCTCTACCAGGACATCGTCCGGATATCGAAGTCGATCCGGGACGGCGATTTCTTCCGGAACCCGGTCTTCTGCAAAACGATGGATGCAGCCCGGGAAAACGGGAAGGCGCTCCACCTCGTCGGCCTCTTGTCCGACGGGGGTGTCCATACGCTCCACACGCACCTGTACGCCCTTCTCGAAATGGCGAAGCAGAGAGGACTTGCGCGCGTGTTCGTCCACCCGCTGTTTGACGGCCGTGACACCCCTCCGAACAGCGGGATCCACCACCTCCGCAGCCTGTTGGCGAAGATGGAGGAGATCGGCGTGGGGAAGGTGGCCACGGTCGGGGGACGGTACTACGGGATGGACCGGGACAACCGTTGGGACCGCACCGAACGGGCCTTCCGGGCGATGGTGCGCGGCGCGGGAAAGGAGAGCGCCGACCCCGTGGCCGCCGTGTCCGGTTCCTACGGAGAGGGAAAGAACGACGAGTTCATCGAGCCGACGGTCATCATGCGGGACGGGCAGCCCGTGGGATCCATCTCCGAGGGGGACTCGGTCATCTTCTTCAATTTCCGTGCGGACCGCACCAGGCAGCTCACCCGGGCCCTGACGCAGAAGGATTTCGACCGCTTCCCGCGGCCCGAGCATCTCGGCCTCGAGTTCGCCTGCATGACGCCGTACGACGAGACGTTCCACCTGCCGGTCGCGTTCCCGGCGCAGGCCAAGGACCATCTTCTCGCGGATGTCTTCGCCTCCCGGGGGATCCGGAATCTCCGGCTGGCGGAGACGGAGAAATACGCGCACGTGACCTATTTCTTCAACGGAGGAGGCGAGAAGGTGTTCCCGGGAGAGTCCCGGAGTCTGGTCCCGTCCCCATCGGTCCCGACCTACGACCTCCAGCCGGAGATGAGCGCTTACGAAGTCGCGGAACGGGCGGTGGCCGAAGTAGGATCGGGAAGGCACGACGTGCTCATCCTGAACTTCGCGAACGGGGACATGGTGGGACATACCGGTATCCTGCCCGCCGCCATCCGGGCGATCGAGGCGGTGGACGAGAACCTGCGCCGCGTCGTGGAGAAAGTCTGGGAGGCGGGGGGGGTGGCGATCGTGACTGCCGACCACGGGAACGCCGAACAGATGGTGGACCCCGAGACGGGGGGGCCGCACACGGCCCACACGACCAACCCCGTTCCCCTGATTCTCGCCGACCCGCAGGCGAAAGGCACGGTGCTCAAAAGCGACCGCGCGCTGGAGGACATCGCCCCCACGATCCTCCACATGATGGAAATACCCGCGCCGCCCGAAATGACCGGTGAGGACATCCGGCAGGCGGTGAACATAGCCTAGGGGGACCATGCAGAAGTCGATCCTGATCATCAGCAACGAGGCAGGCGTCCGGGACATGCTGGCGAACCTCTTCACCGAGGCGGGATACCGGGTATCGCTGGCTGCTTCCGGTGCGGAAGCCGCCAAGATCCTGTCCAACTCCGCTCAGGATTTCGTTCTGTGCGATCTGTTCCTCCCCGATACCTCCGGGGTGGAGCTCAAGCGGCGCATCCTCCGGCTGTCCCCGAAATCCCGGGTGATCGTCCTCTCCTCCTTCACCGTCATCCGGAGCTCCGACGACGTCCTGCGGTTCGGGACCTCCGATTTCATCCTGGACCAGGGCGAACTCCTCGACCTCCTCGAGGCGGCCGGAGAGGACAGGGCTCCGGTGGCGCTGCCGGTGACCGACGAGCACCTGAAGAAGTGCCTGATCGAGACGATCGACGTCCTCGTCGGCCTGCTGGAGATCAACGATCCGTTTTTCGGCGGGAACTCGCATATCACGATGGAGTATGCCCGCTCCGTCGCCGAGGCGATGAAACTGTCCAAGGAGATGGTGGACGAGATCGTCGTGGCGTCTCTGCTGCACGACATCGGCAGGGTCGGCATCCGGTCCGAGATCCTCGTCGGGAAAAAGGAGATCTCCGAGGACGAGTACAAGTCGGTGAAATCCCATTGCGAGAATGGAGCCAGCATCCTCGACTCGATCGACTTCCCGTGGAAGATCAAGCCGATCATCGTGCATCACCACGAGAGGTACGACGGGAAGGGGTACCCGGGCGGGCTGAAGGGGCGCGAGATTCCGCTGGGGGCCAGGATCCTGTCCGTGGTCGACGCCTACGCGGCGATGACATCCAACCGGCCGTACCGGAAGAGCCTGCAGAAAGAGGAGGCCATCGAGGAGCTGCACAGACACGTGGGGACCCAGTTCGACCCGGAGGTCGTCGAGATCTTCAGCCGCGTGGTGGAGCAGAAGTTCTATTACCACGGGGTCGGGGGAAAGCCGAGGGTTCTCCTGGTCGACGACGAGGTCGATTTCCTGACGCTCCTCAAGCTCCGGCTGGTCAACGAGGGATTCGAGGTGATCGTCGCGGACAAGGCGTCCCTTGCGTTGGCCCAGATGGAAAAGGCCAGGCCGGACCTCGTGATCGCCGATGTCATGATGCCGGAAATGGACGGCATCGCGATGTACCGGAAGATGCTCGAACTCCCCGGGGGCGGGGAGATGCCTCTCCTGTTCCTCTCCGCGAGGGACGAGACGCGCATGAAGGTCGAGGCGCTCCACCTGGGCGCGGAGGATTACCTGATCAAGCCGGTGGACCTGAAGGAGCTTGCCGCGCGGATCCGGAACATCATCCGGCGGGACAAGCGAAGGAAGAAGGGCCCCGCCGGGGAAGGGTCCAGCCAGGGGGTCGTGGGGGATCTCAAGAATCTCGGAATCCCCGATATCGTCCAGACGCTCCACCTGGGGCTCAAGACCGCCTGCGTCCTGCTCCAAGCGGGTCAACCCGGGGAGGGGCGGATCTACTTCGCAAACGGACGGATTTCCCATTGCGAAACCGGGAGCTTCACGGGCGAGGAGGCGTTCTACAGGCTCCTGCGCCTGCAGGAGGGGCCGTTCGTGATCACGCACGGGCAGACGACCAAGAAGCGGACGATCGACATGGACGAGATGCAGCTGATCCTGGAGGGATTCCGTCGCCTCGACGAGGAAAAGAAGGGAACCACACGGGGATGACCCTGTTTTCCAAAGACCGGAGGAAAAAAGAGAGGAAACGGCGTATGGCTACGGTCGTGTTCACGGTCCAGAGCGGAAAGCATCCGAACCGGGTGTCTTCCCCGGTAACGGCTACCGCGAGGGATTTTTCCTCGGTGGGAATGTCCGTCGTGACGCCGAAAATCGCCCCGGACGGGATCCACGTGATGTATGACACGCTGATGACCACGCGGAACCGAGTGGATGCGACGATCCTCCCGGAAGGGGGAACGCCGATCCGGGTATCGGGGACGGTCGTCTGGTTCCGCGCGGCCGAGGGTTCCGAGGGCGCATACATTTTCGGCATGCAGTTCGACGAACCGTCGGAAGATCTAAAGGAGTGGCTCACCCTCGAGTAGGCCTTGAGAGCGATCGACGTACACGCCCACCCCAGCACCCGTCCCTGGTATGAATCGATGCGTCCATACTTCGAGGCGCTCGAGTCCTACTACAAGACCCCCTTCCGCGTCCGCACGGACGAGGAGATGGCAGGGGAGTTCCTCCGGGCCGATGTGGGAGCGATGATCCTTGCCTGGGATGCGGAGACGACAACCCGTCTGCCGGCGACGACCAACGATTACGTTGCCTCGATCCGGGACCGTTTTCCCGGGGCGGTCGTCGGAGCCTGGGCCTCGGTCGACCCGTGGAAGGGGGAGGAATCCGTGCGGGAGCTCGATCGCGCCGTCCGAACCCTCCGGCTCGCGGGGGTGAAGTTCCAGGGGGTCGCCCAGGCGTTCTTCCCGAACGACCGGCGGTTCTATCCCCTCTACGAGAAGTGCGTCGAGCTGTCCGTCCCCGTGCAGTTCCACACCGGCACCACCGGCCTGGGGGCGGGCACGCCCGGAGGGATGGGGCTCAAGCTCAAATACACCCAGCCGATCCATCTCGACGATGTCGCGGCCGATTTCCCCGGCCTCACGATCATCGCGTGCCACCCCTCGTGGCCTTGGCAGAGCGAGATGATCGCCGTTCTTCTTCACAAGGCCAACGTGTATATGGAAACGTCGGGCTGGTCTCCGAAATATTTCACGCCCGAACTGAAGAAAGAGATCGCCGGGCGCCTGCAGGACAAGGTCATGTTCGGGTCGGACTACCCCGTCCTGACGTACGAAAGGCTCTTCCGGGACTGGGATGCCGAGGGGTACCCGGCTGCGGTCCTGGACAAGGTCTTCCTCGCCAACGCGAGGCGCATCCTCGGGCTTCCTTGAGATTCCCCTCCCACGTCCACTCCCCGGCTCCGTCCAGCGACCAGGGCCTTCGGCTCGCGGGGGGCTTCCCCTCCGCTACGCTCGCGACCTTCGCCCGCTCGCTGCCGGTTCCGCTCGCCGCGCCCCGAACCTCGCTCCACAGGCCGCTGCGGGNNAACCCCCCGCATCGCCCGGGTCCCTGGTACAGGGCGCAGCACGCCGAAGGAGAGGGGGGGCAGTGAGGTAAAGCGCAGCCGCGCGGGGGCCACACGGCGAGTCACGAACGGAGCACCCCTCGGAGGCGGCGGAGCCTCTTTACGGGCGCTCCGGTGAAGATTGGGGGGGCGGCTTCGCGTCCGGGGTCCCAAGCTCGATGTTGTGGAGTCTGTCGGGAGGTGTGCCGGGAAATAGGACTTGCTACACGGAAATACAGGTATATACTATAGTTTTTCGTATAAACGGCTGCCGTTGGAGTGCGAGAGTGGCGGAATGGCAGACGCGCCGGATTTAGGATCCGGTGGGCAACCGTGAGGGTTCAAATCCCTCCTCTCGCACCAACTGCCCGAGCGTTTACCTCTAAGAAATAGGAGAGAACGAACCGTCATGAAGACGAGCGTCGAAACGGTCAGCGGCGTGGAGAAGAGGATCCGGGTGGAAATTCCGGCAGACGAGGTATCCCGGCGCGTCGAGGAGGGGTACGCAGAAGTCCGGAAAATGGCGCCGCTCCGCGGGTTCCGGAAGGGGAAGGCTCCCATGTCGATGGTCCGGCGGGTCTTCAAGGAGTCCGTCGAGGCGGACGTCGCCGAGCGTCTGGTCAGGGATTCCCTCGCCGGAGCCGTCAAGGAGAACGATCTGAAGGTCCTTTCGCTCCCGAAAATCGACGGAGGCACGTTCACGGAGGGGCAGGAGTTCGTCTTCACCGCCACGGTGGAGGTTGTCCCCGAGGTGACCCCGGAGGGGTACAAAGGGATCCCGGTCGTGACGCAGAAGGGGGAGGTGAAAGACGAGGAAGTGGACGCCGCGCTCGGTCGTCTCCGGGAGTCCTTCGCCCAGTACCACGCGGTCGAGGGGCGGGGGGCCGCCGGATCCGACCTGGTGGAGTTCGGGTTCGCCGCGACTTCGGAGGGGCAGACGGTCGAAAAAAACGACGCCGCAAGCGTCGTTCTCGAGGGGGGGGTCCCCTTCGGAAAGGAGTTCGAGTCGCACCTGGCGGGGGTCCGTGGGGGGGACGAAAAGAGGTTCGACGTGCAGTTCGAGACGGATTTCCCCAACCGGAAGTACGCAGGGAAGAGGGTGAGTTTCGAAGTGAACGTGAACGCCGTCCGGGAGAGGAAACTTCCCGAGCTGGATGATGAGTTCGCCAAGGGTTTCGGGGATGTAACAGGGTTTTCCGACCTCCGGGAAAAGATGCGTGCGCGCCTGCTCCAGGAGGCGGAGGAGGCGGCGAGGCGCAACGCGGAGGAACAGATCCGCCAAGGGCTGCTGGAGAGGAATCCCTTCGAGGTCCCCAAGACACTCGTCGACCGGCAGATCGTCTCCATGATCGAGGACACCGCAAACCGGCTCGTTTCCCAGGGGGTCGACTTAAAGAAAGTGAGCATGGATTTCGAAAAGATGAAGGAGAGGTTCGCACCGAACGCCGATCGGTCGGTTCGCCTGTCCCTGCTCCTCTCGGCGATCGGGGAGAAGGAGGGGATCGACGTGCCCTTCTCCGAGATCGAGGCGGAGATGAAAACCATGGCGGCGGGAGCCGGGATCGAGTATGAAAAGATACGGGAGCTGTACGGGGACGAGAATCGG
>DOTC01000254.1 GCA_003513855.1 Deltaproteobacteria bacterium
GGCTGTGAACCGCTTTGATTCCTCGTGGGCACAATTTGGGCACAACCTTTTTTGAAAATAAAACATCCAAAATCCAATTTCAGCCGAAGGGGGGACTTGAACCCCCGCGAGTCTGCCTACCCTGATCACGTTCCTTCCCAACAAACGAGGCCCCCTCTTTTCGAACGAGTCGGAAATATCGATCTCAATCACATTGTCTTTCGCAGAAGGAGATGGTTCAGGATAAACGAAATGACTTTTTCTCCCCGTTGGTTGATTCCAACATATCGCAACCGAAGGATGCCCCGATCCGGTTTTGACGAGGAAGGCTTGATCTCCATAACTTCCGTTTCCGTCCGCAGAGTATCTCCCGGTCTAACCGGGGCTAGCCACCGGACCTCATCTATTCCGGGAGAACCGATGCTGCACGCGGCTATGACACCTTTTTGGATAAACAAACGGAAACATACAGACAACGTGTGAAACCCGCTCGCTATCAGCCCGCCATAGGGAGATTTCGATGCCGCAGTGACATCCAAGTGAAAAGCCTGAGGATCATACCGCATGGCAAAACCGATAATCTCACTCTCCGTTATCGTGATGCCTTCCGTTCGAAATACTTCTCCGACCTTGAAGTCGTCCAAAAAACGCCCTTCTTCCATCTCCTTCCCCCCTTCCGAAAAGATGAATCCCTCTAAAACGCCAAGTCAAACCAGCGTGGATAAACTAATCCGTTCGGTTAAGGCCTCTGCCCATCTCCCATCGTGATACTCCCAAAATCTCGGATCAGCCTGTGTCGATCTTTCGTTTGAGCTTCCAGGTTATGGAACTCCTGCCCACGATCAGCTTAAAACAACATCACCAAATGGGGAATACAGGGACATATTTCTGTGGACACCAGCGGATCTGCCTCCGCCATGGCGAAGACCCGGAAAAGAACGGGGCGGAGGCGGATCCACCCGTTCCGCCCACCGCCTCGCCGTTCAACGCCCCGGGCGTCCTTGCCGCCGGAATATCATTTCATGCCGGACATCCCGAGGGTTGCCTTGCCGATTCCCACGTCGAACTTCTTGCACCAGATGACCACACTGTCATAATCGTCCAGCATTGTGTTTTTCGGGATGGGGAAACGTACGTCCCCTGTAAATTGCTCGAGCTTCCCCAGTTCGATTCCCTTCTTGTAATCGCCTCCCTTGGCAAGGTAGACCCTCCCATCTGGCACCTTGTCCACCTTGATTCCGGTCAGTTCCAGGAATGTCTTGCCCATTCCATCCTTGGATATGGATGCTTTTCCGGATGCGTTGTGGCCCGGAAACCCGGAGAGCATCCCCGTCTTCCCGGACATCATCATGTCAGCAAATGATGGAATGGCCAGACTCGTTGCCACCATCCCCGCCACCAATATCCCCAGAAACCTCCCAAACCTTCTCTTCATGGTCCATCCTCCTCTGGGTACTCATTTTCAAAAAAGTTCCCGTTGTTACCCTTCCCATTTATCTTGCAGCGAGTCCATTGGCTCCCGCCGGGATCCCGCTCGCACCCGGAAGGGGCGAAAGGCTTCCGTCGGCGTGGACCCGAAAAGTGCTGATCGTATCGTTGCCGCTATTTAACGTGAAAAGGTAGCGGCTGTCGTTGCTAACCGCCATGTCGATGGGACCGCTTCCGGCCCCTGTGTTGCCGGTCACCCCGTCAGCGTCGAGCAGCGTGATCCTGCCGTCGAAGCCGATTCGGTAGCCGGAGACCGTTCCGCTCCCCGCATTCGTCGTGTAGGCAAAGCGCCCATCGTTTGTGACCACGACCCAGCAGGCCGCCGTTTCCGTGGTGGGGACTTCCGAGTTGACGACCTGGAGAGTCCCGTCATCCTCGAGGAGATACGAAGACATGGAGCTCGCATCGGCGGCGCCTCCGGCTGCCTCGGAGACAATGAGGAGGTCCCGCTTCCCGAAGGCGAACCCGAAGGGAGTGGCGCCCTCAGATAGGTTCGCGACGAAGTTCGACGCGAGACCGTTGCGCCCTACGTGCCAGGTGTCGATGAGGTTGGTGGCCTTTTCCGTGACGGCGAGGAAACGGCCGTTCGGGCTGAAGCTGATCTGGGCGGGACCGGTGTTCCCGGCGCTTAAGAATTGTGTCGAATTCGCCAGGGGCGACAGGGTGCCATGCGATCCCACCACGAGCCCGGTGATGGTGTCGCTACCGCCTAAGGCCCCGCCGGCATTGAGGACGTACAAAAGATCCCGGTCGATGGTCACGCTGACCGGGCGCTGGCCACCCGAGGATTCCCGGTCCACGAGCGTCAAACCGTCCGGCTCCACGCGGAAGACCGAGACGTCGTTGCTCCCGGGGTTGACGACGAATAGCCAACGGTTTCCATCGCTTAGGGCAAGGGCGCCCTGGTTCCCCAAGCCGTCCCCTGATCCCATGCCTCCCGTGGGGAAGGTGCCGCCCGGGACGAGGAGTCCATGCGCGGTCCGGTGAAACATGATCACCGCGTTCCCCGATGCGTTGTTCGTCATTGTATAGACAGCTCCCACGTTGTCGCGGGGATTGCCGGCCTCCGCGGTCCCTGCCATCGGAACGGTTAATAGGATGGTTGCAAGCATTAACGACAGGACGACGAGAAGTTGCTTGGCTACCCTGTGCATCGTATTTTCTCCTTTCGTGTAAAAAGTTGTCGGTTGGGTCTGCCGGAGCGGTGCCTCCTCTCCCCCGGGTACTCCCGGGCCCGGCGATTTTCTGCAGATGGAGTCAGGGTAGCCGCCTGGTGTAACGCAAGAATCACGCAAAAATCACATTTCGGTAACGGATGTGCAGTGCCGCCCCCAGGCCTGGGAACGTTTTCGATGGCAGGAAGGGACTCCCGGGAGAGAGCATTTCCAAAGGGCACGGATCGGGCACGGGCAACATGCCCTCAATTTTGTGAAAAAGAGAAGTTGCCTCTAGCTTGGAAGATGCGGTGCACTGTAATGTAGATGACCTTCGGGCGTGATGCCCGACGGTCAAAGCCCCCTCCAACAAGGCAATCCGCTATTCAAAGCTCTAATTCCCAATGATCCAGTGGAATATCCCCAACGCATATTTGGAAAACAGCCTCGAAAAAGAGCGTCTCCGTAGGTTCCTTCACGCCGCCGGCGCCCCCTTGCAGAAGGCGGCCTGGAGTCGCCACGTCCAGTGGATGGCGCAGAAAAGGAATCCGCAGGGGGACCGCGCGAATCGAAGAAGGAAGGAGTTACACCCGGGTGTCGGGGGGGACGAAGCGTCTGGAATTTCATTGTTTCTGCGAGGTCCCAGGTCCGGCGAGTAATGCGTTTAAAGGGGTGTATGTGAAATTGATCTATATCCTGTCGGCCTGGTCAGGCATGACGATGCTGATGGGGGCTTGCGGCGCGTCCTTGCCGCCTCTTACAACCGTGGCTCAGGTCGATATCCCCCGCTTCATGGGAGATTGGTACGTGATCGCCAACATCCCGACCTGGATCGAGATAGGGGCGCACAACGCCGTCGAATCGTACCGGCTCGACCCGGACGGGACGATCGCAACCACGTTCACTTTCCGCAAGGGGGGGTTCGACGGCCCGCGGAAAACGTACAACCCGCGGGGGTTCATCCTCGACCCATCGTCCAACGCCGTGTGGGAAATGCAATTTATATGGCCTTTTAAATCTGAATATCTAATATTGTACTTGAATGATGANNCATCCCCGAGGATGACTATCAGCGGATCCTGGAACGGCTAGCCGCGGCCGGCTACGACACCAAGCGGATCCAGCGGGTCCCGCAGCGATGGCCGGAACCCGAAAACCGGGACCAGCAGGATCGGTAACTTCAGCGGTCAGCGGGGAGGCTCACCTTTTTCAGGGCTTCGGCGGCGGCCCAACCGGAAAGCGCGGCGCCCTCGACGCGCGGGGCCGCGAAGGCATCTCCGGCAAGAACCAACGGCGGCGACTGGCCGAGGACGAGACAGGGGCTCTTCTCGACACGAAGGGGTCTGCTGTAGCGCCAACCGTGGATCTGAAATTCCGTTACCGCCGACCCAAGCCACCGTCGCGCGGCCCGGAGCAGCTCCCACCCCGAATCATACCTGTCCCGATCCCAGTGTTCCCTGCTGAATTGCGCGGTCGCATGAATGGTGACCGCCGGTTCGCCGGAGACTCCTTTTCTCTGATTGTCGGCGATCCAGGCGATCGGACCCGCCCCCGGGGACAGACCCCCGGGAGGCGGAATCCGCGAAGGCCCGTCGAGCACCGTCAAGACGGCAAGGCAGCGTTCGTACTCGACGGAATCGAGGCGCGCCGTTTCTCGCGGCGGCAGCGCACTTTCCCCTGCCTTCAGGATCGCGAGCGACTGCGGCACCGGCGGCGTGAGAAGGGCCGCACCCGCCCGGAACGTTTCCCCGCTCTCCAGCTTCGCGACCCAACGGTTTCGATCGCGTCGAAGCGACACGACCCGCTTCTCGAGCAGGACCGGGACTTCGCGGGCGAGGTGCCTGGCGATCTCGTTCATCGTCGGCTTGCCGCGCCACCGGGGGTGACCTTCCGTCCCGTCGCCAAAACTCCGATACCATTCCTCGACCACGCCGAAGGTCCGCCACCGATCCACGGCAGCTGCAAACCGGGGGTCCCGCGCGGTCAAAAACTGCGCCCCGTGGTCGAAGGTGGCCCCACCGATGCGCCGGCTGGCGAGACGACCGCCCGGTCCCCGGCCCTTGTCGATGACCAGCACATCGCAACCGGTCCGCCTCAGCTCGGACGCGGCGGCAAGTCCCGCCATCCCCGCCCCGACGATCAGGATGTCGATATCCTGCGGGCGATTCGGCACGGCATCCTCCCGGTCCGTCAACGGTACCCGCTTTCAAGCCCGTCCAGGAACGTTCGGGCCGCCTGCACGATCTGACGCCGCCGTTTTCCCTCCATGCGCGCAAGCGTCCGGTAGGGGATCGCCATCCGCGGGTTGTCCCGAAGCCGCGCCTCGTTGACGATCAGGAAATTCCAGTACAGGTAATTGAACGGACAGGCCTTCGGCCCCAGCTTGACCTTCGGATCGTAGTCGCAGCCGGCGCAATAGTCCGACATCCGATCGATGTACGCGCCGGAGGCGGCGTACGGTTTCGAGCCCAGCACGCCTCCGTCCGCGTGCAGCGCCATCCCGTGCGTGTTCGGCAGCTCCACCCACTCGAACGCGTCGGCGTACACGACGAGGTACCACTCCTCCACCTGGGCGGGAGCGATGCCGGCCAGAAGGGCGAAATTGCCCGTGATCATCAGCCGCTGGATGTGGTGCGCGTAGGCGTTGCGGCGGGTGGCCTCGATCGTTTCCCGCAAACACCGCATGTCCGTCTCCCCGGTCCAGTAGAATTCCGGAAGCGGACGGGCGGCTTCGAGGAAATTGCCCCGCGCATAGGCCGGCATCTTCGTCCAGTAGATTCCGCGCACGAACTCTCGCCAGCCCACGATCTGCCGAACGAACCCCTCCACCGCCGGCAGCGGCGCCCGGCCCTTTCCGAAGGCGTCCAAAGCGGCTTCGCAGACCTCCCCGGCCCCCAGCAGGCCGATGTTGAGGTACGGCGACAGAACGGAATGGAACAGGAAATCCTCCCCGGTTTTCATCGCGTCCTGATACTCCCCGAACCGGGGCAGACCGCTCGCGACGAAGCGCCGCAGCGCCGCCAGCGCGTCTTTCCGCGTGACGGCCCAGCCGAAAGGTTCCAACTCCCCGAAGTGATCGGCGAAACGCCGTCCGACGAGCGTCATGACCTCGCGCGTCATGGCGTCGGGAGGAAAGCGCCGCCGGGAGTGCACCTTGACGCCCTTCGGCAATGCCCTGCGGTTCAAGGCGTCGTAGTTCCACCGGCCGCCTTCGGGTTTGTCGCCTTTCATGAGCCAGCCCGTCTTCCGGCGCATGTGCCGGTAGAAGAACTCCATCCGTAGGCTCTTGCGCCCTTGCGCGAAGGCTGCGAACTCCGTCCGCGAGCAGAGGAACCGGCCATCCTCGCGGATTTCGACCGGCGTGTTGAATGCGTTTTCCCAGGACAGCATCGTTTCCAGCACCCGGTATTCCCCGGGCTCGGTTGCCACGATCCGGTCCACCTTGTGCCGCGAGAGCGCCCGGCCCAGCTCGCCCGTAAACGAGCCGGTGTTGCCTTTGTCGTTCATCCGGACATAGTCCACGTCGATCCCCTCGGCACGCAGCGATTCCGCGAAGTGGCGCATCGCCGACAGCACAAACACGATCTTCTGCTTGTGATGCCGGACGCAGGTCACTTCCTCGCCCACCTCGACCATCAGCACGACATCCCGTGCGCGGTCGATGCCGCGCAGCGCGCTGAGCGGGCGGCTGAGCTGATCGCCCAAAATGAGCCTGAGTGTCTTCATTCGGCTTGACCTGCCCCACCTGGTCGGTCGAGAGCCACTCCTGCTTCCCGGTGGGGGAGAACCTTGCCCACCGGGGCCGCTTCTACAGGAGAATGACCACGAGAGACAGAACCAGGAGCGAGAAGGCCGGCAACGATTTCTTTATGGGATCCCGCACCTTCAGATGCATCGATACGGCACCCAGCATCAGGAGCGCAATGCCTGTTGCCGCAGGTTTTGTGACAGACGGAATCCATATTCCGACGAGCAGGAGTATCGCAAGGGAGATCTTGAAAAACCCGACCACCCACAGGAACCACCCGGGAAGACCGTAGGCGGCAAACTCCTCCTTCATGTTTCGGGCGTCTCCCCCGCGCCAATCGGTCGGCTTCCCGGCGCGCAGCAGCCAGACATTCAAGAGCCCCAGCGCGATTACGATCCGACTTGCGAGTACTATCGATTCCATGTGAGGGCCTCCTCCCGGCAAGGCAATCAGGCGCCTCCCGCCACAGAAGCGTTGATTCTCCGGATGCCGTGCACGTTCCTATTGGCAATTACGGAAACGGTTGGTATTGGCTGTCGCAATTATAGCATCGGGCTTGCGGCAGCAACACGGGTGACGATCCCCAGGTACCCGTCCACCGACAGCATGTCGCCGGTGCGGATCCGGTGGATCGCGTCGGGGATCCCGGTGACGCAGGGGATCCCGTACTCCCGCGCGATGATCGCCCCGTGGATCAGCATCCCCCCCCGACGCTCGACGACGGCGCCCGCCAGCGGGATCGCGAACGTCATGTTCGGATCCACCGCGTCGCAGACCAGGATCTCACCGGCCCGCATCTCGAACAGGTCGGCGGTCTTTCGTACAACCCGGGCAGGACCCTGCGCGAAACCCGGCCCCGCGGGGTGGCCCACGAGCTGCCTGTCCTTTTGCAGAAAGGAGGCGGATTCCATCACCGGAGGAACGCCCCCTCCGGGAGGAGACGACGGATCGTTCAGCATCTCGATCGTAGCCCCACCACCGATGCGGCCGGTCCCTTCCCCATCCCTGCCCGAACCTCTCCGGCCCTTCTCCTCGACCGCCCGGGCAAGAGCGACTTGCAGGCGGCCAAGAAAGATGTTGTCGTCGTCCCGGAGCCGGTAGCAGTCCCGGGCCAGGCCTAGGAGTTCCTCCGCAAAGGTTCGGGCCTCCCCGTCGAACCGGGAGAGAAACCGGTCGCGCAGCGCCGCACCATCCCCGGCACTCCCCTCGGGGGCCCCCGGCGGACGCCGGGACATTTCCAGGAGAAGGGAAAGGACCCCTCTCCGCCCGGCCTCGCTCCCCGCGGAGCCGAAAAAATCCCCATAATCCCGAAACAGACGCCCTACCCGGATCTCGAACTCCGCGTCGCCTCTCCCGTCGCGGCCCACACGTTCCGCGAGGAGCGGGTCGGCGCCAAGGCGCTGCACCAGGTCGTTCAGCAGGGCATTCCGTTCGAGGGAAAGCATCCCCGTCCCCGAGAGAAGCCGGGTGAATTCGAAGGGGTCCTCGGGAGCGATCTTATCGTTGTAGAACTGGCCGAAGAGACGGACGCCGTGCGCCAGGGGGATGAACTCGTTTTTGTAGATCCCCTCCCATTTTCTCACCGCCGCCTCCCGTCGCCGGATCTCCTCCTCCAGCTTCCCGTCGTCCAGGGCCGGCAGGTCGATGGATACGAGAGCCTCGGCTTCCCGGCCCATAGCGGGGAGGAGTTCCCCCTCGACCCGGCCCCGTAAGGTTTTCAGGTTGGCGAAGGAGCGCTTGAGGCTTACGTACCAGGACCTGTTGTCGCTTCCGTCCGGCGTCGACCGGGCGGTGACGGGGCGGGACTGGAGGACGTGAAGCAACCCCTTCCCGAAGCACCACTCCACATCCTGGGGGGAGCCGAAAAACGCCTCGGCGTCGAGGGCCAGGCGGAAGACTTCGGACAACTCGGCGTTCGAGAGCGGAGGGCGGTCGGACAGGTCCGCAGGAAGGTCCGACACGACCGTCCCGGCAGGTCCGGGTACCACCCGCTTCTCCCGGACCGGGGCATGATGGGAAACCACACTTCCCGTGCCGCGCAATAGAATCCACCGGTCCGGCTCCACCGTGCCATCCACCAGGCCCTCGTTCAGCCCCCAGACCGACTCCACGACGGCCTGGGCCGGATCGGACGGGCTTTCCCCGAACACGACCCCCGATCGTTCCGCGGGGGCCATCTCCTGGACGAGGACCGCCATTTCACTTTCCGCCGGCATCAGCCCCAACTCCTTCCGGTAGAGCAGCGCCCGGTCCGACCACAGAGAAGCGAAGACGAGCCGCACGTTGTCCAGCACGGCGGCCGGCCCCTTAACGTTCAGAAACGATTCGTGCAATCCCGCGAACGAGGCCTTTACCCCATCTTCCCCCGGGGCCGAGGAACGCACCGCGACCGGACGGTCCCCGAAGGCCGAACGGATCCCCTCGCGAAGTGCAGCGTCCAGGTCGACCGGCCACGCGGCACGGTCAAAGAGCGTGCGAATCCGAAGCGCCGCGTCCCAGATCTCCTCCCACCGCATGTCCTCGAACGGCTTGCGCCCGAGTTCCCGCGCGATCGCACCCCGCAGTCCCCCCGACTCGACGAACCGGCGGTACGCTTCGGTCGTCACGCAAAGAGCCTGCGGTATCTGAAAGCCAGCTGCACCAAGACGTGCCAGCGCCAGGGTTTTGCCCCCGACGAGGGCGCGGTCCGCCCCCGCTGCCTGGTGGATTGGCAGAAGAACCCTCACCGGCGGACGTGGAGCTCCGAAACGGACTGGAAGCGGCTGACGACGTAGTAGGCTTCGACCTCGACGCGGAAGACGGCGCATTCCGGCGACCGGGCGAAGGAGGAAAGATAGGGGTGTTTTTCCAGGAACAGGGCGAGAGAGGCCTCCCGCTCCTCACCAGTTGCCTCGCGGGCGGTCCCCAGGATGGTCGCCGCCGCCGCTTCGGCGAAATCCTCCTCACGGTTCGACCGGTTGTCGACGAGAAGGGATACCCGCGCGTTTCCGCAAAGGTTCGAGAATTTCCGGGTGGGACGGGGGGTGGTGAACACCAGGGTTTTCAGATCCGGCGCCGCGGCGAACGCGATCAGATTCGAGTAGGGCGCCCCCCCGGTTTCCGTCGAAAGCACCGCCAGGCGCTGCGAGGCCAGTAGTTCCCGGACGATACGCTCCAGCGCAGGTGCATCCTCCATTCCGCCCCTCCTTCCTCGATTCCGCAGCGAAACCCCGGAAGTGCATCTTCCCATCAGCAACAAGAACCCTATTTTAAGTCCTCAACCTGCTTCCGATTCGTTCCGCTCTGCCGTTTCCAGGGCAATCGCGCAGACCCGTTGCCGGTAGGAATCCGGAGATAGCACCCGGAAATACGGCATCCACCGGGCGGTCTGCTCGTGGAAGTGCATGTCGTTGTACACGTCGAAGGATACGACGATATTTCCGTTCTCCCTGGTTTCCACAATTGTCTGCTGGGGGAAGAAATTCTTCCGCTCGAAGAAGTGGGCGACCGGCGCGTCGAACTCCACCGTGACCTTGTCCGTTTCCTGGTCGCCGAACCAGATCGTCTGTGCCTCGTCCAGCGCCTTCCGAACCGATTCCGGGACTTCCCTGTAGTTCTTCCCCGTAGAACGGACATCCTCGATGAAGTCCAGAAGGTACTT
>DOTC01000039.1 GCA_003513855.1 Deltaproteobacteria bacterium
GGTCTTCACCCGCACCAAGCACGGGGCGGACAAGGTCACCAAGCAGCTCGAACGCCACAATGTACGTGCCGAGGCGATCCATGGCAACAAGTCGCAAAACGCCCGGGAAAAGGCCCTGGGCAACTTCAAGCGGGGCCGGACGAAGGTGCTCGTGGCGACCGACATCGCCGCCCGAGGCATCGACATCGTCGAACTGTCCCACGTGATCAACTTCGACCTTCCCAACGAGCCGGAGAGCTACGTTCACCGGATCGGCCGAACAGGCAGGGCCGGCGCCTCCGGCATCGCCCTGTCCTTCTGTTCCTTCGAGGAGCGCCCCTTCCTCGCCGGCATCGAACGGCTCATCCGCAAACACCTCCCGGTGGCGGAGGGCCATCCCTTCCGCTCCGGACGCAATCCCGGTCCACCGACGGACCTCGACCCGCGGAGGGCGAACGGCGTGCCCGTCCTTTCCATGACCCGTGCCGACGAGTTGTTCCGGCCGGGGCGCATGGACGCCTTCCCCGGGCGTTCCGACGGCCGGCCGGGCCGATCGAGACGGGAGTCGAAGTGGGGCGCCGGTTCGGGAGGCGGCAAGCAGGGCAACCGCGAGGCGGAGCGCCGCCACGCGCGGTAGGACCCACCGTCCACCGGCGACGGGGGAGTGGAGGGATCGACGCGTTTCCCCAGCGATCTGTGGTATCGTACAGAGAACGTTAACCGTCCGCAGCCAAAGAGATCCCGAGAATCGTGCTCATGACCTCTTTTGCGGCCATAGCGCTTCAGAAGGAGGTCTTATGGGCAAGAAATTGTACGTCGGGAATCTTCCCTTTACCGCAACGGAGGATTCGCTGAAAGAGGAATTTTCGCGGTTCGGAGCGGTGGAATCGGTGAACATCATCACGGACCGGTACACAGGCCAGAGCAAAGGGTTCGGTTTCATCGAGTTCTCGACCAAGCAGGATGCGGCCGAGGCCATCTCCAAGATGAACAACGCCGAAATGGACGGAAGGACGCTCAAGGTATCCGAGGCCCTTCCCCAGGCCCCCCGCGATGGAGGGGGGGCGCGGCGAAGCTATGGCGGAGGCGGCGGAGGTAGCCGAGGCGGCGGGTTCCGCCGGTAGCCGTCCGGCCCCGCATCGGAAGGTGTCTCACGGGGGCCATGGCTGGTCCATGGCCCCCGGAGGTGTTCCCCTGCCACGTGCTCGAACACGAGGACCATGCCATGATGGCTCGTTTCGACGTCATTCCATGAACTCCGATATTTCCTCTTCCCTCCATCTCGCAGGTTTTTGGACGGCTCACCTATCCTTGCTTTGTTTCCGGGACTTCTCCACTTTCATCGCCCGTTTTTCGCCTTGACAGCCCCTCCCCCCGCTCCCTATCTTTTATGCTATCCTTCCTTGGGTTTGCGATCACAGCGGGGCGTGGGAGCCGGAACCTCCGTTTCCGGCGTTTTGATATAAAGACCAGGGGGAGCAAATCGGACGAGGCGTTCGAAGGATCAAGTGTCAACAGGACGCAAAGGGAGTAAAGGAGGAAGGAGCAATGCGAACACGGTCACTGGTTGGCGTTTTTGTCCTTGCAGGGTTTCTGGCGTTTGTCCCTTCCGGCTGGGTTCAGGCACAAACGATCAAGATCGGCATCAACGCCCCGCTCACGGGCGACATCCCCAAGGTAGGCGAGGGGACCAAGTTCGCGGCCCAGATGTGGCTGGAGGACGTGAAAGCCGCCGGGGGTCTTACGGTGGGGGGGAAGAAGGTTCCGGTCGAGCTCGTCATCGAGGACAACGAGTCCAAGGCGGAATCCGCCGTGAAGGCCGCCACCAAGATGATCACCGAGGACGAGGTGCTCGTCATGGTGGGACCACAGGCCTCCAAACAGGCGATCCCGGCGGGCGGGATCGCGAACAACTACAAGACGCCGATGGTCACCCCGTGGTCCACCAATCCCGACGCCACCAAGGACCGGCCGTACGTTTTCCGTGCCTGCTTCCTCGATCCCTTCCAGGGGCCGGTGCTGGCCAATTTCATCACGGAACAATTCAAATTCGCCAAGGCCGCGGTCCTGTACGACGTGGCGAGCGACTACCCCAAGGGTCTTGCCGAGTTCTTCAAAATGGCCTGGGAAAGACTGCATGGTCCCGGGTCCGTGGTGGCCTACGAAAGCTTCACCACCAAGGACACCGACTTCAGCTCCCAGCTGACGAAGATCAAAAATTCCGGCGCCCAGGTGCTCTTCACCCCCCAGTACTACAACGAGGTGGCCCTGATCGTGCAGCAGGCCCACCAGCTCGGATGGAAAAACCCGATCGTGGGGAGCGACAGCTGGGGCTCGGCCGAGACGGTCAGCCTCTGCGGCAAGGACTGCTACGGGCTCTTCTTCAGCACCCACTACGCCGCCGCCGGGGCGACGGGGGCGACCAAGGAGTTCATCATCCGGTATCAGAGAAAGCACGGCTACGTCCCCGACGACGTGGCCGCACTCACCTGGGATGCCATGGGCCTCGTCCAGAAGGCGATTCAGGATACCGGGGGGCTCACGGGAGACCTGAAGAAGGATCGGGACAACGTCCGCTCTGCGTTGAGCCAGATCAAGAATTTCAAGGGGATCACCGGCGATATGACGTTCTCCGGGGGAGGCGACCCGAGCAAGTGTGCCGTCATCGTCCAGATCAGCGACAAGGGCGAGTTCGAGTTCTACAAGTCCGCCTGTCCGTGAGGAGTGTCCGCGCGGAGGGAGGGGCGATTCCGCGATCGACCCCGTACGATGACATACATTCGTTTTGACGGAAAGGCGGGCCCGGGACGTATTGTCCTGGCCCGCCTTTCTTGAAAGCGCAGGCATCGAAGCGATGGTCATTTTCCTCCAGAACCTGGTCAACGCCCTCCAGTGGGGGAGTTTCTACGCCCTGATCGCGCTGGGATACTCCATGGTCTACAGCATCCTCATGCTCTTCAACTTCGCGCACGGCGACATCTTCATGGTCGGGTCGTACATCGGCTTCGGAGTTTCCATGGGCCTCATTGCCCTTGCATCCTCGGGGCTGGTCGCCATGCCCAACTGGCTGATCCTGGTATTGACCATCCTCTTCTCCATGTTCCTGACCTCGTTCGTCGGCATGATCGTCGAGCGGGTAGGGTACCGGCCTCTGCGGGACGCGCCCCGGGCATCGGCCGCGATCACGGGTCTGATGATCGGCATCATATTGGAGACCGGCAACCTGGCCCTGCTGGGGGCACGCAGGGTCAGCTTCCCTTCCCTGATCGAGACCACGACCTATGACGTAAGCGGCGTATTCGTGACCAACAAGAAGATCATGATCGTCGTCGTATCGCTTCTCCTCGCCTTTGCCCTGCACCAGTTCGTCCGCAGGACGAGGTGGGGGATGGCCATGCGGGCGATGGCCTTCGACTTCGCCGTCGTGCCCCTGATGGGGGTCCCGGTCAACACCATGGCCGCCCTCACGTTCGCGATCGGGTCCGCGCTGGCGGCTGCCGCGGGGATCCTCTTCGGCGTCGCCTACCCCGTATTGGATCCGTACATGGGGATCCTGTTCGGCTGGAAGGCGTTCGTGGCCGCCATCCTGGGGGGCAGAGGCTCGGTCATGGGAGCCACGCTCGCCGGCTTCCTGCTGGGGTTCACCGAAATCTTCGTGGCCATGATCTTCCCCTCGACGCTTCGCGACCTGATCGCGTACTCCATCATTCTTTTGATCCTGACGGTTCGGCCTCACGGCTTTTTCGGGGAGCCGTACAGCGCGCGGCTGCGTCTCTAGGCTCTAAGCGGCATGGGAAGAGAAAACGGGACGAGACCGAAACAGGGGGGGCCGGTGAGGCGGTATTTCCGGACGCCGTTTTCCCGGGTTCCCCTGCTTGGCTGGCTTGCCGGCATCCTGATCGCGGTCGCGCTGGAACGCCTTGCGGGCGCTCCCCTCGCACTGGCCCTGGGTCTTACGAAAGTTCCGGTCCTGTTCGGTTTCGTGATCATGCTGAAAAAACCCGCCCTCATCCCCAGCGCGGTCCTGTACGTCCTGTTGATCTACGCGGCGCCGACAGCCGTCGTGACACGGCTTAGCATCTCCCCGGCGAACCGGCTCGCGGCTTGGCTTGTCCGGCTCCCGATGGCGATCCCGGTCGCCGTTCACCTGGGCTTGCTGTACGCGGCCCTGCATATCTGGGCGGAAATCAGCGATTACCGTGTCCTCGTACTCAAGCTCACCCTGATCGCCGTGATGGTCACCTTGAGCCTGAACGTGATCAACGGCTACATGGGCGAGTTCTCGTGTTCCCACCCGGGGTTCATGGCCATCGGCGCGTACTTCGCATCGGTGTTCACCGTGGGCCTGTTCGTCAACGATCAATTCTTCGGGGCCGTCTTCCTCCCGCAGGCACTGGGGCCGTTCCTGTTCCCGATCGCCTTGATCCTCGGCGGATTCCTGGCATCGTTCGGGGCCCTGGCCGTAGCGATCCCCTCCTTTCGCACGAGGGGCGACTACCTGGCGATCATCTCCCTGGCGTTCCTGTTCATCGTCAAGAGCCTGATCGAGAACCTGGAGTTCGTTCGAGGCCCTCGCGGCCTGAGCGGCCAGCCGGATTGGGCGACCCTGCCCACGGTCTTTCTCTGGACCGTCCTCTGCGTGTGGAGCATCAACAATTTCGTGCGCTCGACGGTCGGAAAGGCCCTCAACGCGGTGCGCGACAACGAAATGGCGGCCGGCGCCATGACGGTGGACACCCGGCGGACCAAGATCGTGGCGTTTCTCTTCGCGGCTTTCTGGGCCGGCGTGGCAGGCGGGCTTTTCGCGCACGTGCTGCGGTACGTGAACCCGTCGACCTTCGGGATCCAAAAACTCGCGGAGGTTCTGGCCATGGTCTATTTCGGGGGGCTGAACTCCGTGTACGGATCGATCGTCGGCGCCGTCAGCATCAGTCTCCTCGGGGAAGCCCTGCGCCCGCTGGAGATTTTCAAGTGGATCATCATTCCGCTCCTGCTCATCCTCGTGATGATCTATCGCCCGACGGGCCTGATTGCGTTCAAGGATCTCGACGTCACGGCCCTTCTCCAGCCGAAGCGGAAACCGGAGGAAGAAGCGTGACGGCGCCGTTCCTCCAGGTTCGCAACATGTCCCATGACTTCGGCGGACTGCGCGCCGTGCGGGACTACAATCTGGAGACGGGATCCGGCCAGATCCGCGGGTTGATCGGGCCNNAACGGGGCGGGGAAGACCACCATCTTCAACCTCATTACCGGCATCTACCGGCCCACGGAAGGGGAAATCCTCCTGGACGGCAATAAAATAAACGGCCTTCCGTCTCACCGGATCGCCTCCCTGGGCGTGAGCAGGACCTTTCAGAACCTTCTGTTGTGGAGACACATGACCGTCATCGAGCACGTGAAGCTGGCCCACTACTCGAAGATCCGGTACGGATTGTTCGCCGCATTCTGCGGTACACCCGGGCATCACCGGGAAGAGGCCGAGATCGAAGAGAAAGCGGGTCGCCTCCTGGATATGATGGGGATCCGCCATCTCGCGGATCAGGTCGTTCTCAACCTGCCGTACGGCGCCCAGAGAAGGGTGGAGATGGCCCGGGCTCTGGCGACGGAACCCCGGATCCTGCTCCTGGACGAGCCGACGGCGGGGATGAACCCGGAAGAGCTGGCGCAGATCATGGAGATCATCCGCCGGATCCACGGCGAACTGGGGCTGTCGATTCTCCTCATCGAACATCGGATGAAGGTGGTCATGGAGCTGTGCGGCATCATACAGACACTCGACTTCGGTGCCGTCATCGCGGAGGGCACGCCCGAAGAGATCCAGAACGATCCCCGGGTCATCGATGCATACCTGGGCAAGGAGAGGGCGGACTGATGCTGTTGTCGGTGGACAACCTGCGGGTTTCCTACGAGAAGATCAAGGCCCTTCACGGGATATCTTTCCGGATCGACGAGGGGGAGATCGTGTGCATCATCGGCGCCAACGGAGCGGGGAAGAGCACCACCCTAAGGGCCATTTCCCGCCTCGTCCCGGTCGAGGCGGGGACGAACATGACCTTCATGGGGCGGGACCTGCTCCAATACCCTCCGGACAAAGTGGTCAGCAAGCTCGGCATCTCCCATGTCCCCGAAGGAAGACGCCTGTTCGACAACCTGACGGTCATGGAGAACCTGCGGCTCGCAACGTTTGCCCGGAGGGACGGCAAAGGGATCGCGAACGACAGGGACAGGGTATTCTCGATCTTTCCGCGGCTTTCCGAGCGGCAACATCAGAAAGCCGGAACGCTTTCCGGGGGCGAGCAGCAGATGCTGGCCGTCGGACGGGCATTCATGAGCGGCCGGAAGATCATGCTCCTGGATGAGCCCTCCATGGGATTGGCACCCCTATTGATGATGAGCGTCTTCGACTCGCTCAAGGAAATCAACCGGGAAGGAACCTCCATTCTGGTCGTCGAGCAGAACGCCCGGATGGCGCTTCAATTCGCCGGTCGGGGGTATGTGCTGGAGAACGGCAGGGTCGTGCTCGAGGGCAGGTCAGAGCAACTTCTCGCAAATCCCCGCGTAAAGAAAGCCTATCTCGGGGGGTGATCGTCGATCACTCAAAATGGGTTGACTTCGGTTATGATAAGGGTATAGTTCCCGGAACCGAATATTTGAGAATCAGCCCGCCCTTTAGGAGGCAGATATGTCGTATGCGAAACCTAAAGAGGGTGTGCATCCTGTAACGCATCAGTGGAAAAAAATCGCCGTCTCGGATCTCGGTTTCTCCTCCCCCACCCGGCTGGAAAACGGAAAATTGTTTATACATATCGATGAATTAACCGGCCTGTTACAATCCGATCCCAACATCGAAAATGTCAAGCTGGCGATTGCCCGTCCCGGGGAATCGGTTCGGATCATCCCCGTCAAGGATGTCATCGAACCCCGCTTGAGTCTGATCCCGGACTACCCGGTCTTTCCCGGAGTGCTTTCCGCATGGGATCCGGACGTCAACGGGATACTTTCCGGGGAGATCGTGTCGCTGTCCGGCATGGTCGTGACCACCGTGGGATCGATCGTGGGGTTCCAGGAAGGGTTGATCGACATGTCCGGTCCGGGCGCCCGATACTCGCTCTTTTCCCAAAAGCACCACCTGGTGCTGGATATCACCGTGAAAGAGGGGACGAAGCGACACGATCACGAAAAAACGGTCCGAATGGCCGGCTTCAAGGCTTCCGACTACATCGCCCGGTCTGTTTTGAACCATCCGCTTCCCGCAGGCAGCCGCGAAACCCTTGTCAATCCGGAGTATCCGGGATCCCCCGGTTCCCCAAAACGCGCCGGGCGTAGCGGGTTGCCCCGAATTGCCTACCTGTACATGCTCCAAACCCAAGGGCTTCTGCACGACACGTACTATTGCGGCGTGGATGTTAAAACGATGTTGCCCAGGCGTATCGTGCCGACGGAAGTGCTGTTCGGCGCCATCGTCTCCGGAAATTGCGTCTCGGCCTGCGACAAGAACACGACGTATCACCAACAGAACAATCCGATCATCCTCGAGCTCCTGAGGAGACACGGGACGGACTGGGGCTTCGCCGGCTGCGTCATCACAAACGAAAACGTCACGCTGGGCGATAAACAGCGGTCGTCCACGATGGCGACCGAGCTGATCGCGGCGCTTTCTCCCGACGGCGTCATCGTTTCCAAGGAGGGTTTCGGCAATCCCGACGCCGATCTCATGATGAACTGCTCCAAGATCGAGGCGCTCGGCATCAAGACGGTTCTGCTCACCGACGAGTTTGCGGGACAGGACGGCGCCTCGCAATCCCTGACCGACACCCACCCGAAAGCCGACGCCATCGTGTCCACCGGAAACGCCAACGACGTGATCGTTCTTCCGCCGTTGGAAAAGGTCATCGGCGACGACCGCGTCATCACCAAACTGGCCGGCGGCTCCAGCAAATGCCTCCTTCCGGACGGCAGCATCGCCATCGAATTGCAGGCGCTCATCGGGTCCACCAACCAGCTGGGATTCGAAAGAATCTCCTCGAGGATGAAGTAGATGGTCGAGGCATCCCGAAACAGGAAAACCCGGATCGTCCATTATGTGAACCAGTTCTTCGGGGGCGTGGGCGGCGAAGAGAAGGCGGACATCGAACCCTTCACGATCCAGGGTCCGCAAGGACCCGGCCGCCTTTTTGAGAAACTGTTCCGCGAGGAGAATGCGGATGTCGAAATCGTCGCCACGGTCGTCTGCGGCGACAGCTATTTCGCCGATCACCAGGAAAACGTCCTTCGGGAACAGATTCCCGTGATCCGGGGATACCATCCGGATCTGGTCGTCGCCGGGCCGGCGTTCAATGCCGGGCGATACGGGATGGCCTGCGGCGCGATCTGCCAGGCCCTGGAACCGCTGGGCATCCCTGCCATCACCGCAATGTACAAAGAGAACCCCGGCCTGGATCAATACAGAAAAACGGTTCTGATCGTCGAATCCGCCAACACCGTTTCCGGCATGGAAGATGCGGTCCGGAACATGGTCCGGCTCGGCATCAAAAGGCTGCGCGGACAGGAGATCGAGTCCCCCAAGGCCGAAGGGTGCTTCGAGCAAGGCATAAGACAGAATTATTTCCATGAAGAGCCGGCGTACCGGCGCGCCATCGACATGCTTCTTCGGAAGGTCAGGGGGGAGCCGTTCGAAACCGAATATCCGATCCCCTTTTTCGACCGCGTCGAGCCGCGGCCGGCCCTTGCCGACCTCAAAGGAGTGACCATCGCCCTGGTCACGTCCGGCGGCATCGTGCCCACGGGAAATCCGGACCATATCGAAAGCTCGAGTGCTTCCAAGTACGGGAAATATTCCCTGGAAGGGCTTGCGACGCTGGAGACCAAAACCCATCAGTCCGCTCACGGCGGATATGACAACACCTATGCCAACGAGGATCCCAACCGGGTGCTTCCCATCGACATGATG